>CALCHE010000090.1 GCA_937901145.1 uncultured Clostridia bacterium | reverse complement strand
CCGAAAGTCTCATCGATGCCTCGTGCATAGCCGCATAATAGGCCACACGGAAATCAGCATATTCACTAAGCGGATGCTTTTCTTTATAGGTTTCATAAAGTCCGTAAGCATCACCCCACATATTACGAAGCTGGAAAAGATCATACTCTCTGTCTGCCCACATACTTCCGCAGGGATCGATAAAAGCTGTGAGAGCGAAGCTTTTTCTGTCAGCCATTATGTTCATTATATTAAGGTCACCGTGAATAAGCACAGGCTCACTTTTTTCTTCAGGCAGAGAATTAAAAAGCTCCGTCGCCTCCTTCAGAAGTCCGAGCCTTTTTCTGCTGAAGCTTCCTTTTTCGCAGAGTTCACCGAGAGCCTTCAGCCAGGGCTCCTGCTTTTCCTTACGGTAGTATTCGTACCAGCTGTCATATGATGGCTCTGTCAGTGAGCCGAATTTTTCACCCTTTACACTGTGCCAACCGAGCATACCGTCGATAACGTCCGAGGCGAAATTTTCCTTCTGCTTTTTACTTTTTAAAAGAAAAGCGGGACTCAGCGCATTCACACCCTCCACGAAGCTCATAGCTAAAAGAGCCATACCCTCATCCTCATAGCAGAAAAGCACCTCAGGCATTTTCACTGCAGTATTTTCTGAAAGAATCTGAAGCTGTTCGGCCTCTCTGTGCTGTGAACCCTGTACCCGATAGGCCTTAAGAGCTATTTTTCTGCCGTCAGACAGCTCTGCACTGTAAACTCTGCCAAAGCTGCCGCCACCGATAAATTTAACAGCACCTGTCTGTACGCCGAGCTTATCGGATACTATCTGAGGAAGAAGGGGCAACAAATGCTTATCACTGTTATCGAGAATATTCATAAGTATCTCTCCTGTTTTAAATTATGTTCAGCTTACTGCTTTTTCTTTTTTACATTCTGATGTAATTGTATCATAAGCTTTTCTCTTTTGCAACCGAGTTAACGACTAATCTTGCCCTGAGAAATGCTTTACATCTGAGACAGCCAATCTGACAAATACTGCTAAAATCACTCTCTTCAGCTCAAATAATTTTCTCAGACGGATTGAAAAATATAATTTTTTATTTTATAATATGAAAAAAGGAGGAATAAAAGTGAAAAAATTATTATCATTGATTTTAAGCGTACTTATGCTTCTGACCTGCTTTTCTTCATTAGCATACGCTGAAAAAGAAGGAGAATATATTTTGAAATTCGGCGAAAACGGAAAGTTTACCGTTCTTAACATCAGCGACATCCAGGACGGATACCCACTGAACACTCTCACCAGAGATTATATCGAAAAAACTCTGGACAAGACAAATCCCGACCTTGTCGTTCTGACAGGCGACAATATTTCAGGCTATGATGTGCATGAAAAAGAGGACGCCGAAAAAGCCATAAGAGAATTTATGGATATTTTCGAGGAGCGAAAAATCAAAGTAGCCGCAGTTTTCGGTAACCACGACGACGAGGAAACCAAGCTTACCAAGGAAGAACAGCTGTCAGTTTACGAAAGCTACAACTGTTATGTGGGCGAAAGAGGCTTCTGCATAAAGGACAGAGTCGGCACCTATAATCTTCCCATAATGAAAAGTGACGGCAGCAGCTACGGCTTCAACCTATGGCTCACCGATTCCGGTACATATAACACCGAAAACGACTACGGCGGTTATGCCTGTGTATATAAAGAGCAGATAGAGTGGTATAAGGAAACAGCCGAAAAGCTCAAGGAAGAAAACGGAGGCAAGGCTGTTCCCTCCATCAATTTCCAGCATATCATCGTTCCCGAAATCTACGATGCCTTAAAGCAGACCAAGCTTTTATGGTTCGGCCGTATTATAAGAAAAAAGAATCCCCTTAATGACTCGACTAAATTCTACACACTTCCCGACGGTGCAAAGGGCGACCTTCACGAATACCCTTGTCCCCCTTACTACAATAACGGACAGTTTGATGCTATGCTGGAAACGGGAGATGTTCTTGCCACAGTAAGCGGTCACGACCACGAAAACACTTTTGAAATCGACCACAAAGGAATCAGGATTATCAATACACCGACTATAGGCTTCAATGCTTATAACGATGTAAATGTGGGCTCAAGAGTTTTTGTTATCGATGAAAATGAGCCCGAAAAATACGAAACCTACTGTCTGACATATACCGATGTATACGGTGAAATGGATGAACTTCACCAGGCGCGTATCCATTACGCTATTGATACTACAGGTTGGTTTACCAAGCTCGTCAGTCTCGTAAAAATCGCCAGAGCCGATGATATGAGCTTTATGGATTTTATGCGTGGTGTGGTACACATATTTAAGAATATTCAGCTGTTCTGATAAAAATTTATAACCGCAGGTCTGATGACTTGCGGTTGTTTTTTATTGTAGGTATTTACTTAACAGGTCAGCGTATATGCCTTTGTAATAAAAGGAATTGCCGTTATTATTTTCTCCTGACTGAACTAATCCGAGGTGTTTTAAAATACTCTGTGATTTAATGTTCTTTTTATTTGCATAAGCTTCGACGTATAAAATATCTTCAGGCAGTTGCCTTACCAACCATTTATAAAGCTCAGAGAACAATCCTGCGCCCTGATACATTTTTATGATTTGTATTTCTTCCATCATTAAAGAATTAGTTTCCACATTGATATAATACTGAAAATAACCGACAAGATTATCGTCAACATACATCAGAACGATTTGCCGTTGCTCCTTTTGTATAGCAGATATTATATTCGAACACCATATTTCATAGTCAGCATCATAAGAATTTCCGGTCGGTGCTATCAGACTCATATTGGAATATAAAATTCTGAATAAGTCAGGTAAAAGCTTTTCTTTGTTTGCTTTATCTAAATACAAAAATTTATATAAAATCATATATATCACCCTCTCAAAGGATGTTTTACTCTACACCGTATGTTATCAGTTGCCATTGACCTTCATTTGTTCTTGCAAGGTACCAATAAAAGTTCTCATAAGTTATATTTTTATCAAATCCGCTCCACGCTTTTTCACCTGTGGTAAAAGAAGATTTCAAGGTTACACCCATATCAAACTCAACATCGTCTGTCAACAGTTCTGCATAGGATGTGTCGTTTCCCACAGAAACATCTTCTATGTAATGCATTACAAACCCGGGCCAGGTTTCGAACTCCGCTTCAACAAGTTCTAAAATTTTTTGCCATTCTTCGTCCGTAATTTTATCATATTCATTCAATATGATTGAAGCATCTTCAAAAACGCCCATAGTTTTTGCCTCTTTAGCACAGGCACATAGACAGATAATTAATAAAAAAGTAAATATCACAGATATATACTTTTTCATTTTATCACCTCATCCTCTTCAGTTGTCTTGTTTTCAAAAGCTCCTTTTTTCTTCATCCTATTCAAAATAACACCGAATAAAATCTGAACAACTGAAACGGAAATTGAAGCTATAAATAAGATTTTACCCGTCAGACTTTTACCGTCTGTTTCTAACAGCATACATCCGCCGACCACAAACATAATAAGCAGAGCGATACCTTCAAAAACTACTGCTGTCTTAATCTTGTCTTCGTTTATTTTTTTAGAGCCGACAGAAAAATGAGACATAGCTAAAATATAGCCTTCAACTATGGGCTCCATTATTATTTCTGCGAGTATGTCAAAAATAAAATCCATATTATCACCTCTGAAATTAATATAGCAGAGATAAAATTGAAAGTCAAATCTACCTACCGAAGCTGTGATAATCACGACTTGCGGTGCATCTGTTGAGTTACGGTGGAACAGATGAGTAAACTGTTGAGAAGTCAAAAGGAAAAACAGACATCCTGGTTGACGATTGCCTCTTCACCTCATAAATCTAATTGCTTTTTTCTATCTTCAACAACATACCGCCAACCACAATAATAATCCAAAATATCTTTGAAATCTGATACACAATCAAGGTCATAATCCTGAAAATAAACATAAGCAATTTCATAGCTTGTCTTATTTATTCCTATCAAGTACAACTGTTTTGGATACCATTCTTTCGGGCTTTTGCTTTTTTCAACTCTGAAATCAAAGCCTTCAAAAGTAAAAACCGATTCCGGCTCACCTTCTACAATTGGATGATTGTAAAACTTATAATTCATATTAATATCATTTATTTCTTCTTCAAAGCTATTCTTATCATATTTCAAAATAGTAGTATATGCCTCTTGTTGAAAAATACCCGTTGAATAATATTTGTAATTGAAAATATCTTCATACTTACCGAATTTATTAAAACTAAAATCTGTATAATATTCCTTAATTTCATTAACACCGTGCAATGTTCTGAACTCAACATATCCTCCAACACAATTCAACCAATAAACAGAAAACAAACTAACTGTAAAAATCAGCACAGGAAAAGTCAATTTAATAATATCAGGTACTCTTTTTATTAAAACAATCACGACGGAAACTCCAAAAGCTACAACAGGAATTAGTATCATAACATTAGATATAATATGACTATTCATTTTGCTGTAAATCAAATAACTAACAGGTATAACAAGAATAAGAAACAAAATAATGAGACCAAAGACAAATGCTTTACTCCTTTTCATTATAATCCTCCTTTTAATTATTACATTGATTATATATCTAAAAAATATAATAATCAAGAAGAATACTTGCAATTTAAGAAAGACGTAATAATTCTCAATCTTTTGCACCTATGTCTTGCGGTTGTCAAAATGCTTCAACGCACCTTCTCTCACACGCTCACTATCTTTTACGTGGTATCGACTTGCGGTTTCCAAAGCACATTACAGCGTAGAACACCTATGAGCTTTGCCGCTACACTGTTCAGCGTGCCTCAGAAGCTCAAAGAAAAGAAAAGATGCCGAATTGCGGTACCCAAAAGTTGCTATCCGCTTGGAGCGCGGGCAACTTTTGACCGCTACGCTGTTCAGACGTTGCCTGTATCTTCCGCAGGAAGCGGCAACGCCTGAACCAGTTAACAGCCGCATACGACTGTTAGTATACACAGTGTCATATATACAAATCAATTTTTAAGAGCAAAAAGAAAACGACCACCGATTGGTGATCGTTTCTTTTTGGGTTCGCACCCCGATTTTGAACCCTGAAAAATCAAAACGAATATTCAAATAATTTCCATATGCAGATAAAACTTATAATCAAAAAAGTTATATGTAATAACAAAAACAAAGTTTTCTTTTTTTTAATAGAGTCATTATACATTAATAAAACAAAAGTAAAAACGGAAAAAATTCCATAAATATGCCATGTATAAATATCAACACCAAGCACAAACTCAACAAAACTTTTTATTCTTTTATAATCAAAAAAATCATACAAAACTAAACAAATAAAATTCATGCTCCCATATAAAACAGACGCAATAATACCGGCATAAGATAAATACAATCTACTTTTTTTCATAAACTCACCAACCTAAAGTATTACTGAATTTTCTTTTCAATAGTTATACAAGAAGCAGTCAACATTCTCTGTATTCTTCCACAAAGATTTCTGTATTTTTTGAAAGTATCTTCATCTATATTATTCGAAGAATATAAAAGCTTAAGCCAGCTTTCAGTTTCTACGCATTCCTTACGTGCAATTTTAAATTTAGAAAGCATATCAGGTAAGCTTTGAGGGTATTGTGCTTCTGAAATATTTGCAAAAACACTTGATGAAGATTTACGAATTTGAAATATAGTATTAGAATTATCTTTTTTCACTAATGATTTACATAATTTTTCAATTTCAACAGCTAATTCTTCTGAATATTTCATCAAAGGATTATCTTTCATAATAATCACCTCTTGAAACATTATATCAACTTAAAATAAAAAAATCAAGGCGTGAGCCTTGTATGTAATCAACACGAAGTATTGAATGTAATCCGACGAAGTCGGTAGTAATCATTTTCGTAAGAAAATGTATGTAATCAATCCGTAGAAAAATGCACCTATGGTGATGTCATACAGCTAAAGCTGATAACATACGCCTGACGGCGATTACATACCTATCCTTCGGATTGGATAAAAAAGAACGAAGCGATTGCTTCGTTCTTTTTTTGGCGCCTCAAACAGGACTCGAACCTGTGACACCGCGGTTAACAGCCGCGTGCTCTACCGACTGAGCTATTAAGGCATTTTTTAAAGCAGTTTACCACCTTAGATGAACTAAGGTGGTATTGTGTCGGCATCGCCTTATCTTCCCGGGCCGCTTCCAGCCAAGTATTGTCAGCACTGATGAGCTTAACTACCGTGTTCGGGATGGGAACGGGTGGACCCTCATCGCTAAAAACACCGACTATCTGAACTGTTAATCCAGATTTTCCTTTTAAGACCTGCTTAAAATCATGGTGACCCGTACGAGATTCGAACTCGTGTTGCCGGCGTGAGAGGCCGGAGTCTTAGGCCACTTGACCAACGGGCCATCAATGGTACACCATCACGGGCTCGAACCGTGGACACCCTGATTAAGAGTCAGGTGCTCTACCAACTGAGCTAATGGTGCATATTTACTCGTACTCTCTCAAGCACGAGTAGTATTATACACCTAAATTCGAATTTTGTCAATACTATTTTGGGAAATTTTTAAATAATTTTACTTAAATTCATATAAAATATCAGATAATTTTGCAAAATCATATATCGAAAGTTTTTCCCCTCTGATTGTTTCATTAAAGTTTGCTTTTTTTATTGCTTCGACTATATTTTCTTTCTTTAAACTTAGGTATGGACTATTTGTTAGTGCATTTACTAAAGTCTTTCTTCTTTGACCAAATGCGGATTTTACTACCTTAAAATAGAAGTCAGTATTAATAGTTTTTACCTTTGGTTCTTTAGTAATGTCCATTTTTATTACTGAAGATGCAACTTTTGGTTGTGGAATAAAACAAGATGGCTCAGCTTTTGTGATAATACTGGTGTCAGAATAAAATTGAACAGCTACAGATAAAGCACCGTAGTCCTTTCCTCCAGGTTGTGCAGCCATTCTCATAGCGACTTCCTTTTGTACCATAACTGTGATTGAACTTACATTCACACCAGATTCTAGTAAT
>CALCHE010000089.1 GCA_937901145.1 uncultured Clostridia bacterium | reverse complement strand
AGGGACAGCTACCTTTTGTCACAGCGAGCCTAACTTTTAACGTCTGTGTTGACGGAGTCATTGTACATCAACAAGAAATTTTTGTCAATGCGGATTTTGTCGAACGGTTTTAAAATTTTTTCACAGTCAATAATATTTGGTTTGGGCTTTTGAAAAAATGTTTTTCTCTCCATATATATAACGACATCAGAACACAAAAATGTTCCTGAGTTTTGAAAAATATTGAAAAATATTTTTTGCTTCGCAACCTGCCGCCAAGAAGAAAAAGTTTTTCTTCTGAGTGTTATTGAATTATTACATTCTTCCTTGAAGAATTTTTTTGATAACCTTAACAGTTATATGGTGAGGGTATCACCCTCGTAATTCCAACAGAGCACAGAATGTTTTTGTTGTCAAGAGAAGAAGTGAAGCGGCTCTTGATAACGGAAACAGGCTGTGGTATAAAAAGGTTAATCACTAATACCGTGACAAAAACTCACTCAACGTGATATTGAAATTCAGTTTATTATGTGCAACAATATATTCAGAAAGAGGCGTCACTTTCAATTCATAAAACGAGGTATTTGTTATGAGATTAAATATAGGTGAAACAATTAAAATGTTAAGAAAAGAAAGAGAGATTACCCAAGAAGAATTTGCTGAAGTGCTTGGTGTTTCTTGCCAATCAGTATCCCGTTGGGAAAATGATTTATGTTATCCTGATATTGAACTTATACCAACCATTGCAGAATTTTTTGGTATATCAACCGACAGACTTATGGGCATTGATGAAACAAAAGAAAAAGAAATGGTTAACAGTTACCTTGAAGCTTTTCAAAAAGAAATCAGTAAAGGAAACATTAACGAGTGCATCACCATTGCCCGTAAGGGTGTCAAGGAATTTCCAAACAATTACATACTGCTTAATAAACTTATGTACGCTCTTTTTGTTTCAGGTGATGACGACGGTAACATACCTGAATGGAAAGAGAATATGGAAAAGTATGATGATGAAATAACTGCGTTAGGCGAAAGAATAATGAAGTACTGTCCCGACCAGAACATCCGACTTGAAGCAACGGCTCGACTTGCTTTCAATCATTGTTGTCAAGGCAGAAAAGAAATCGGTAAAAAGATTTATGCTACCTTGCCGCCGATGAAGCTCTGCCGTGAAAATCAAATCTGGTGGTCACTTGAGAAAGATGAAAAGCTTCCTTTTCTGCAAAATGCAATTATGGAAAGCTATCGGTACTTAAGCAGCTTTATATGGACTTTGGCGGATGCTGACATTCTTCCTGTGGAAACAGAGCTTCTGATTTTAAAGAAGGATTTTGAAATAGAAGAGATTATGCTCGACGGTAATCGTCCTCAAAACAGTTGGGGTGATGTGTAGATTGAATATGATATAGCGAGCAAATATGCAGTGCTCAAGGATTATGAAAATATGTATAAGCATCTGCGCTTGGCCGTCAAAAGAGCAAAGGACTGTGACAGCTGCCCCGAGGAAGAAACATACAGTGCGCTCTTGGTAGGTGAAATCACTAAAAGAAGAGTTGATTTTGACACTGCTGACAGCCGACCTCTTTGTGAAATTTTTCGCGACAAATGGTTGCATGACAAAGAGTTTGACTGTGTTCGTGATGAAGCAGAGTTTAAAGAGATTATAAAAAGTTTAAGTTGAACATATAAATCAAAAATCCCGTTAGAAAGCAGAACTCTGCACTCCTGACGGGATAATTTTTATATTAAAGCTCACACATTCGACATTGTAAAAATATTACATTATACTTTAATTGAGATGAGACATTGTTTTCGCAGAATGTACCCATTTGCGAATGAGAAAATTTATAGTATTCTGTATTATTTTCATTTATTGTAGCACATTTTTTCCTTAAAATCAATCAATCACAGACCACAAAAGCGTACTTTCGCCACTGTATCATAACAAATCTCACCTCATTTGTCGTCAGAAATGCCGTCAGTATTAAAATAAAGTTATACATAAATTAAGGGGTGATGATTATGCCAAGACGAGGCGAAAACATTTATAAAAGAAAGGACGGCAGATGGGAAGCGCGGTATATAAAAGAGGTGTCAGTTGACGGAACCAAAAAATACGGCTCTGTTTATGCCAAAACATATAATGAGGTTAAAGCCAAACAACAGACACTTTTACTGCCCGAAAAAACGAAGCGTAACCATATCAGATTTACTGTTTCGGATATTATGTATGAATGGCTTGAAAGCAATAAAAACCAAATTAAAACTACATCTTATCAAAAGTACAAATCTACAATCGAAAACCATATTATTCCTGAGCTCGGCAAAGTACAGATTCAATTTTTAACTTCTGTTATGATTCAGCAATTTACAGATAAACTTTTATCAAAAGAAATTAGCCGAACAACAGTAAATGATATATTGATTGTTTTAGGTATGGGCTTATCTTATGCCGAAGAAGAATATCATCTTCATATTCCTAAAATCTCACTTGTGAAAAATCCACCTAAAGAGATGCGGGTATTATCTGTTTCAGAGCAGAACATTTTTGTTGAATATCTGCTTAACAAAAATGATGTCTTCAGCTTCGGTATGTTACTTGCATTGTTTACCGGACTTCGCATAGGTGAACTTTGTGCATTGACTTGGGACGACATAGGAGAAAATACAATAAGAGTAAATAAGACTATTCAAAGGGTGCAAAATGACGGCTACACTGAAATTCTTATTTTACCGCCAAAAACAATATCATCTAACAGGATTATTCCAATACCAAAAGAATTGATGGGCCTTCTGAAAAGTAAAAAAGCCCACGGCACTGTACTGAAACAGGATAACGGAAAACAGATTGAACCTCGTCTAATGCAGATTAAATTCAAAAAATATACTGCTGAATGCGGCATTGAAAATATCAATTTCCACTCTCTGCGGCACAGTTTTGCAACAAGGTGCGTTGAGCTAGGCTTTGATGTAAAAACGCTTTCAGAAATATTAGGACACAGCGATGTTAAAACAACTCTTAACAAATATGTTCACAGCTCAATGGAACAAAAATCCAAACAGATGGATTTGTTAAAACTAAATATTGCTATATAAAATATTAGCCGTCAGATTTATGGTCGCAAAAGCCCTAAACCTGACGGTATTGCTATGTTTATCTGCCTTTATTCGCAAATGGGTACATTCTGCGAAAAAGCGGAGGTATTATGGCTAACACAACATTATCTGCGGCAAAAAATGCTAAAAATGATGAGTTTTATACTCAATATGAAGATATACAAAGAGAAGTTAATGCATACATAGAATACAATCCTGATGTTTTCAGGGATAAAACAATTCTTTTACCTTGTGATGACCCTGAATGGAGTAACTTTACAAAGTTCTTTGCTCAGAATTTTGAAAACTTTGGACTTAAAAAGTTAATCAGTACAAGTTATGCCTATGAAAGCAAAAAGTTAAATACTCCGTACCAATATAGTTTATTCGAAAGTGAAGCACCGCAGTTTGATGAGAGTAAAACAAAAACACACGGTAAAATATTTACTCTTACAAGAGACAGCAACAGTTCAGGTGTAATTGATATAGACGACCTTGAATGGCAGTATCTTGAGGGTGACGGCGATTTTAGAAGTGAAGAGGTCAAGAAACTCAGAGATGAGGCGGATATAATTGTAACTAATCCACCTTTTTCACTTTTTAGAGACTTCGTTAATTGGGTAACAGAAGCAAACAAAAAATTTATCATAATTGGAAATCAAAATGCAATTACATATAAAGAAATATTCCCTCTTATAATGAAAAATGAAATTTGGCTTGGCAAAGGGTTTAAAGGTGGGGCTGCACATTTCATAAACAAATACTATACTGATTATGCAACAGCTAGTGACCATAGAGACGGAATGATACGTGTTTCAGGTGTTGTTTGGTTTACAAATGTAGAACATGGCAGAAGACATCAACCTATGAGTTTAATGTCGTTGTCAGATAATCTGAAATTTAGCAAACACAAAGAAATAAAAGAAAACGGATATCAAAAGTATGATAATTATGATGCAATAGAAATTCCTTTTTCGGATGCTATACCAAATGATTATGACGGAGTTATGGGTGTTCCAATAACATTTTTAAGCAAGTATTGTCCTGAACAATTTGAGATATTAGGTATGTGTGAAAACCTTGATTTATACGATTTAAAAACCAAAGTATATACAACACAAGAGTGTCAGCAAAGGTATTATGAAATTTTCGGCAGAAAAGGTACATACGACCTCAATGCTTCAGGTGTTGTAAATGGATACAAAGTATATCAGCGTATTTTAATAAAAAGAAGGTTAGAAAAATGATTACTACATTAAAAACTGATATCACAGTAGATGATATTTGTAAAGGTTTTGTTTATAACGAATATGAAGGCAAAGGCTTGTTCGGTCTTTCAGGCAAATTAACTATACAGCCTGAATACCAGCGAAATTACATATATGCTGACGGTAAAAAGGATGTTGCAGTTATTGACTCTCTACTGAAAGAGTACCCGTTAGGGCTTATCTATTTCACAAAGGTTGGTGAAGATAAATATGAGGTTCTTGACGGTCAGCAGCGTATAACAAGCTTTGGCAGATTTATAACAGGTAAATTTGCCATTAAGGATGAAAACGGTATGGAGCGCTATTTTAGTGGTCTTGCCGATGATAAGAAAAAGACTATTTTAGAAACACCACTTACTATTTATATCTGCGAAGGTACCGAAAGCGAAATCAAGGAATGGTTTAAAACTATAAATATAGCAGGTGTACCTCTCAACGAGCAAGAACTCTCAAATGCTATTCACTCCGGTCCTTTTGTAACAAAAGCAAAAGAAGAATTCAGTAACAGTCAGAACGCTAATATTCAGAAGTGGAGTGCCTATATTTCAGGCAATGTCTTAAGACAAGATTATCTTCGCACCGCTTTGGATTGGGTAAGTCACGGTCATATTGATGCTTATATGAGTATGCACCGATACGATGACAATATTACAGAGCTAAAGACATATTTCAATTCAGTAATAAATTGGATTTCAAGTGTGTTTATTGATGTAGACAGCAAGATGTGCGGTCTTAAATGGGGCGATTTGTACGAAAGATACCACAGTACCCCTTATGACCCGCAAGCAGTTTCTGATAAAGTTCGCGAGCTTCTTGAGGATACATATGTAAGTGATAAAAAAGGGATTTGGGAATATGTTTTGGGTGGTTGTGAACATAACGAGCTTTTAAATGTCCGTGTATTTGACGAAGCTACCAAAAAGACCGTTTATGCAAGACAGACATCAGATGCTCAGGCAAAAGGCATTTCCAACTGTCCTCTTTGTGCTTTGGGTAGCGACAGTAACAATAAACGGATATGGAAGCAGAATGAAATGGATGCTGACCATGTTGCCGCTTGGAGTAAAGGCGGCGAAACCGATATAAACAACTGTCAGATGCTTTGCAAGACACATAACAGAGCTAAAGGTAATAGATAACGGAAATTGCGGCAGAGAGTATTAAAGCTCTCTGCCGTAATTTTTGTGCTTTTATACACAAGATATTGTGCTTTTTATATTATTCAATCACCACTACTTGACTTTTTAATGTTTTCAGTATATAATAAAAACAAATGTTCGACGGAAAATATTGTTACTTTTTACAAATTTTAACACTGTATATATGTAAAGGTTTTCATTCGTGTGTGTGAACCTTAATTATATGTAAATAATTTAAAAATCAATTAATCTGAATCAGGAGGATTTATAAATGACAGATAAATTCAAACTTATTGAAAGACAAGAAGACTTGGTCAAACTTTTAGAGGATGCAGACATAACTTATTCTATGTACAAAAATGCTGTTGAAAAATATACTGCCGTAGTTGATTTATTGAGTAGTAACGGCATTGATTCACATATTTATCCTCAAGGTTCTTTTGCTATTGGTACAGTAGTTAAACCTTTAAGACGAAATAAAGACGCAGATTATGATTTAGATGTAATCTGTGAAGTATCATGTTCAAAAGCTGAAACCACTGCTCCTCAACTTTACAAAAAAAATAAAAGATGCATTAGAATCAAGTGGTAGGTATGATAAAAAACTGCACTTTTTTGAAGAATGCATCAGAATAGAATACGCAGATGTTGGCGGGTATAAATTTAGTATGGATATAGTACCTTCGGTTCCAGAAGAAATTAGAGAAATACTAAAAATGAAGTCTTTTACGCAACGTCCTGACTTATGCGATACAGCAATTGCTATAACTGAGCTTGATAATGATTCTCTTGGTTGGGGAAAAAGCAATCCGAAAGGTTATGAAAAATGGTTTTCTGGAGTAAATGAAAGATTTCACAACTATGATTTTGGCGTAAATACAAATAGACAGCAAATCTTTCAGAATAACCTAACTGTGTTCTCATCGGCAGACGAGATTCCTCTTCAAATTGTAAGAACCCCTTTACAAAGAGTAGTACAGTTACTGAAATTGCACAAGGCATCATACTTTTCGAATCCTAATGTTAAAGACTTTTCCGTTAAAAGCGTAATTATCGCAACTTTAGCAGCTCATAGTGCCCAAAAAGCTCCAGCACACTATAATACATTTGAGTTATTAGATTTTGTTCTTAAAGATTTGCAAAAGTATTCTACATTAAAAGACAACCCTACATTGTTCAAAGCATTAAATCCCGACAAAGGAATTATTGAGTTTGATGGTACAGAATGGAAAATAGAAAACCCTTCAAATCCTATGGACAACCTGGCTAACAGTTGGAACGAGGATAATGAGTATGTTAAGTATTTCTTTATGTGGGTAAACTCAGCTATAAAAGATTTTGACACAATTATCGGTGACCAAGATTTGGTATACGGATCAGTATTATCTAAGATGTTCGGCGAAGGAAAAGTAAAAGATTTTGGATATGACAGAAAATATAAACTTGTTTCACCAAAGCCAATAGAGTCGCATGTGCAACATAAGCCGTGGTTAGATTATGAAAATGCTTGATACAAATATTCGAGACTTATTAAACTACCAAAAAGGACTGAGCATCTCAGGAGAAAGAGATGGTAGGATTTCCTTAGCGGGAAAAATCTTCGTAAATATGATTTATGACAACTTTCCGGTGCAAAGATATTATGATGTTAAAATCATTGTAAATCCAGAGAACGTTTATCTATCAGATGTATTTGAAACAGGTGGATATATTGGTGAGTATTGCCATAAATATAAAGACAACCGTCTTTGTTTGGCAACCAACATAGACCTTGTGATATCAAACTCCGAAAATAACTCCTTGGTGAACTTCTGTAGAGAATATATTGAACAATATTTTTTCATATATGAGTATTATACAACTTATGGCTTTTTTCCTTACGGTGACAGAGCCCATGATTTAGAAGGAGTAAAAAGTTCTTATAAAGAAATCACAGGCAAAAAGGATGATTTAGATCTTACAAGGTTTCTTTTACAAATATGTAGAAAGGAATATCACTATCGTGGTCATTTACCTTGCCCTTGTGGGAGTGGTGAACGAACAAGAAAATGTCACCCCAAAATCCTAAAGTTAATGACTGATGAATTAGTCTACAAACAAATATGTATAGATTTTATCGGGATGGTGAAAGAATTTGACGAGCATAAAAGAAAAGCAAAATGAATCACAAATACTAAAGAAACAGTATGCCGCTCGACATTGCTATAATTGCGCTGAATTGTTTGGAGTATTGTCTTGGATATGTTGTATAGTTATTGCTATTGTTCCTTTTGTTTTTGAAAATGATACAACAAATAGCAGTGCATATTTAATAGCTTTATTAACTATTTTCGAATTTAGCTTCGACAATATATGTCAATGGTATATTAAAATTGGAGCAGCTTTAAGAATATACATAGACAATTATCTGTTTAAATTCGGTGAACAAGAGTATTACGGGGAAATGTCGTTGAATACTTTAGATTGTATAACAAATATTGTAATACACTTACACAAAAAAACTTATAAAAAGCAAATTGAAAACTCTGAAACCGATAAAATCAGCGGTGTTAAAGATTGGTATGTCCTTGACGAAAGCCTTACACCTTACGATGAAATTAAATCATGTCAACTAAGCAATATTAACTATGATTCGGTTATTACAAAAATTCATTTCATATTGACGATTTCTTTAATAATTGGTTTTATCGCAACAATTTTCAAAGCGGATAACCATGGATTGTTATTGTGTGCTTTTTTATCCATAGTGATAAAAATAGTAAATTATATTATCGATATCAACAGGTATAATAAATGTAAAAAGCACATTGAGCATATTTTATCACAAATTGAGGTTGTTGAATATAACGTTGAAATTGCCAAAAAACTACAAGAAGCAATCAATCATCGCAGACAACTAAATGTTGTTCCCTTTTCTTTCATTTATTATGGTTATTTAAATTTAAAAGAAAAGATATGTTCAGACATAAATTAATATTATAAAAAACAATCAGTAATTTAGATTTGCAATTGATTTGTTTTTTATAATAACAAATCATCCGTCTTTAATATCCGAATGTATTATCGATATTACACTCGTTTTAAACGAGTTGAACTCTCTCACTATATAAAAGCTACCTCTAACAAGCATAAATTTTCATACCATATAAGCCAAAACCAATCGTTATCAACCACAACATATTGTATGATTTTTTTGAATTTTACTTTGTATTCGATAGATATTTTTGAAATTACCTAATGTATTATCCAAGAAGATTAACGTATAAAAGGCATTTTTAACACTAAAAGTAAGCACGACCTACAACTGTAAGCCGTGCTTTGCTATATCAAATTCAAACGCCAATTAAATTTTAGCTGTATATCAATTCACTGCACACAATCTCTCTTGCCTGTTCCTGAATATTGCTCATTCTCTGTACCCATTCAAGTTGGTCTTGTTCTTTGAGTTCTTCTGTGACACCTTCTGCCTCTTTCATCCGCTCAATCAGAAGGTCATACATTTCATTTGCCTGACGGTCAATATCTGCAAGATA
>CALCHE010000088.1 GCA_937901145.1 uncultured Clostridia bacterium | reverse complement strand
TTATTATATGTCACCGCAAAATGCGGTATTGACTTATACTGCAAATTGCAGTATAATGTTTGTGCAATAATAGGTTGATTACGATGATTTAATCTGTTATGATTAGAAAAAAGGGGATGAATATAATGAAAGAAAGTAAATTGTCTTTTAAACGCCTGAGTCCTCGTCTTATGGGACTCATAATGGGTTTTGTATGGTTATCCTTTCATACCGACCAATTATTCGATTTATTTATGAATCTCGGAGAAAAGCTTATCGCATCCAATGAAGATATGCTTATGGGGCATTACGATGAAGAACTGTATATGTCTTATTCTACGGGAGATATTGTATCTATTGTGATTTCGTCAGTAATCGGAATAATCATAGCCGTGGGACTTTTGAAAAATCATCCGAAAATTATTCTTTCGGGAACAGTTTTATCGGCATTTGAAGGAGCTTTTTATCTTGTGCAGAACGCGCTGCAGGAGGAGCCGTATTTCATAACTGTTGCTTTTAATGCGGTGAGTGTACTTTCACTTGTTCTGATGATTATTTCTCTCGTTTCTTTCAGAGAGTTTATGACCAAAATGAGCTTTATGGCGGTAGCTGTAATAAATGCGGTTTTAGGTATAGGTGCATTTATATGGTGTCTCGGTCCTGCTTACGGTGCGGAAGGCTTTATGGAGGTTGCTGATGTTGTTCTTTCTGCATTGGATGCTTCAGGCTTTTTAAGCAAATTGCTAATAATAGGTCTTTACTTATATGTTTTAGTTCTTATAACTTATGAAGGTACGGATGTACAGGACGGTTACGATGCAGAAAATATGGAGACATATTATTATATCAGTATGAAAAAGCATCTTGCACTTTTATATTTCATTGGTCCGGTATGGCTTGTTATATGGGTATACCGTACAACGAAGGTAATTAATGAAATAAAAGGCGAGTATAATCGATTCACTCCGATAGCGGAAGCTTTGAAGTTGTTTATTCCTTTTTACTATTTTTACTGGTCTTACACACAAGCAAAGAGGCTTGAGGATGAGCTTAACAAATGCGGTGCAAAAGAAGGCGGAATGGGTACAGTTACTCTTTTGCTGAACGTGATGACTTGGAGCGTAGAAATTTATCTTCAGGACAAAATAAACGAATACTGCATAATCAGTAATAAAAAGCTGAGAAAAAAAGCAAAATACGAATACGATGAAAATGAGGGTATCACACCCGAATATCCTGTTGATACCATAGAGCAGAAACCGACAGAGATTATAATTGAAGATTAAAAAAACCGTGTCCTTTTCGGGACACGGTTTTCTGCGTTTCATAAATTATCTTACATATTTGTCAATATATTCTCTCATAAGCTTATCTGCTTTTTCTGCACACTCAGTGTCGTTTGCCAAACCATGGTCAGAGTTAGGATAGCTGATGAAATCATATTGCACACCGTATTGCTCAAACTTTTCTGCAATTGAAAGTGCATTTGAATAGGGTACAATGGTGTCCTTTTCGCCGTGACAGAGAATGGTAGGAATGGTGCTTCCGTTTACATAGTTTACAGGTGAGACCTTATCGAGGGCTTCTTTGAAGTCCTTTTTGTTTTCTATGGAGAAGCTTTCACCGCAAGCCCAGGACATAAGCTGGCAAATAGTGGCTGTGTCACCTAAGTCGCTTTCATAGTAGAAATTATCGTCGTAAAGGTCGGTAGGACCGCAATAGCTACATACGGCTGCAGGTGTTATGGGTGCCGTATCTTTTCTCGAATATGCGTAGAACATAGCAAGGTGTGCACCTGCTGAAGCACCTGTGAGAAAGACCTTGTTTACATCAACGCCCTTTGTCTTTGCTTTTTCTTTTATTGCTGAAAGTGCGGAGTCGATGTCGTCGGTTATGTCGTGAAGATTTGTGCTGTCATTGAGGTAACGGTAATTGAGAGCCGCGGCGACAAGTCCCTCTTTATTAGCACAGCTTGAAACCATATCCTTATAGACTTCTTTGTCTCCGCCTATCCAGGCTCCGCCGTGAATGAAAAGAATGAGACCAACCTCTCCGTCGTTATCCTTAGGTATAGCGAGGTCGAGAACCTGTCTTTCGTGCTTACCGTAGCTCATATTGGCGAACACATAAGCGTCGGAGCTGTCTATTCCTCCGAACACACCTCCAAGGCCGAGAGCGTTAAGCACGGTGAAAATAACTGAGATGAAAAATGCGATGATTTTGCTGAACATAATATTTTCCTCCTTTTTTGTTTATATGCCGAAATGCTTCACAAGTGACTCGTATTCTTCGTCGCTTATGGAGCATATACTGCCATGTCTTGGACCGAAGTCCATGGAATAATCCTCTTTTTTTACGGGAAGGTAGCTTTCGAAATCCTCTGTCTGCTGCATAAAGAAGCGACCCTTGCCGTATTCGTCCATAATCATTACCCAGGTATCAGTACCGTTAATGGGATACATTTCACTACCCTCCACACCGCTGGGCGCCACAGAAACGACCACAGGCTTATCCTCGTAGGGACCTTCGGGTTTGTCTGAAACCACGTATGCTATGGTCTGATCCTCGTCGTGCTTGAAGTACAGATAATATTTGCCGTTTTTCTTATTATATATTATGTCACCGTCGATGGTCTGTATGTTTTCGCGGCAATACATTTTCTGAGGCTCGGTGATTGTTTTGAAATCATCGGTGAAGGCGTAATACATACCGGCTGTATTGTGCTCTTTGGTAGAATGTGCCCAATAAAGCATATAGGTCTGCTTTTCCTCGTGCCATAAGGCCTGAGGCGCCCAGGCACGGGTGGTGTTTTTGTATTTTTCACAGAGGTCTTTTATATCGATGATGGTTTCATCTGTCCATTCGATAAGATCTTTTGACTTCCAGGTGACGAGAGCGTGATTTGACTCCCAACCCTCTTCACATCTCATATCAGTGCCGACTATGTAATAAAAGCCGTCCTGACCTTTGAGAATATATGGGTCACGGACACATTTTTTGCCCTTGAGCTGTGTGATGATCGCCTCGTTGTTATTGAGGGGTGTGAAGTTATAGCCATCCTCGCTTACTGCGAAATGTATTCTTTCTTCGCCTTCTCCGTTTCCTACGAAGTAAACAAAAAGATATTTACCGTAAAGGCTTTCTGCTTTCTTTGCATATTCCATAATAGGTTCTCCTTATTTTTTGATCTTGTCCCAGTATTCCTTAGCCGCCTGTTCGCTTTTGTTGTCTCCGTAAACATAATATTTTTTGTTTTTTATTTTATTCGGGAGATACTGCTGAGGAACATAATGGGATGGGTAATCATGGGGATAAAGATAAAACTGACCCTTATTCTGATTATCCTCGCCGTCGTAGTGCATATTTTGAAGCTGACGGGGGATAGGTCCGAAGTTTCCTCGGCTAACGTCTGCCATCGCTTCGTTGATACCCATATATGCCGAATTGGATTTCGGAGAGTTACACACGAGGATGACTGCATTGGCCAGAGGGATTCTTGCCTCGGGAAGACCAACCATAAGCGCAGTGTCCACAGCTGCCTTGACGATGGGAATTATCATCGGATAGGCTAAACCTACATCCTCGTTTGCGCAGACCAAAAGTCTTCTGGTAGCCGAGGGGAGGTCGCCTGCTTCGAGTAATCGGGCAAGATAATGAAGAGCCGCATCAGCATCACTGCCACGCATACTTTTCTGAAAGGCGGAGAGTATATCGTAATGCTCGTCACCCTCACGGTCATATTTGAGTGCACTTTTCTGTGTCAGCTCTTTTGCCTTTTCTATAGTAACAAATATTCTGCCGTCCTTATCGGGGAGGGTGCTGAGTACGCAGAGCTCCGCTGAGTTCATAGCCTTTCTTACGTCTCCGCCGCAGGAAAGGGCGATGTGCTTTATGGTTTCCTCGTCTGCGGCTATGGGCATATTCTTTTCTGTGGCAAGAAAGGAAAAGGCTCTTCTTACCGCGGGGATGATATCTTCAGCGGTAACGCTTTTAAATTCGAAAACAGTGCATCGGCTCAGAATCGCTCCGTGAATATAAAAATAAGGGTTTTCCGTAGTGGATGCTATGAGAGTGATTTCTCCTCTTTCGATGTAGTCAAGGAGAGTTTGCTGCTGTTTTTTATTGAAATACTGTATCTCATCCAGATAAAGGAGTATTCCCTGAGGTGCTGCGAGAGTGTCAAGCTCAGCCACGATGGCCTTTATGTCAGCTGTAGATGCCGTGGTACCGTTGAGCTTGTGAAATTTGCGGTTTGTCCTTTTCGCCATAAGGGAGGCGAGGGTAGTTTTGCCTATACCTGAAGGACCGTAGAAAATAAGGTTGGGAAGTTCGCCTGATTCGATGATATTGCGCAGAGCGGCACCTTCCTTCAGAAGATGTCTCTGCCCTACTATGTCGTCAACGGTCTGAGGACGGATTCTGTCAGCAAGGGGTGCTTTCATTTTTTCACCTGCTTTTTTTATTTTATCTGTAATAATTTTAACATTAATTTTTTCTGTTGTAAATAGTTTTAAAGAAGGTAAAAATTAAAGGGGCTTTTTATTGCGAAAAATCAGATAATAATAAAGAGATGACGAAATATCTTTTGTGAAAAAAGATATTTAGTGTATTTTTCACAAAAAGGCTCAAAAGGACTTTTATTTTACGGAAAATGATGCTATAATACATTAGTTATATAGTGAGTTATACTGTCCTTGAAAAGATAAGGACGCAAAATATATTGGCGCATTTCCGAAAAAAACGGAAAGGGAGATTTAATTTTGGAAAAATTAGTTATCCACGGCGGTAACAGACTGTCGGGCGAAGTTGAAATCAGCGGCGCAAAAAATGCTGCAGTTGCCATCATTCCTGCAACACTTCTCGCTCAGGATGTATGCCGTATTGAAAACATACCGAATATCAGTGATGTATCCTGTATGGTCAGAATCTTAAGTCAGATGGGCGCACAGGTAAAATACATCAATAAACATACTATCGAAGTAAATACCAAATCTGTTAACTCCTACATCGTACCTCACGAGATGACCAAACAGCTTCGCGCTTCATACTATCTCATCGGTGCTCTTTTAGGCAGATATAACAGAGCCAAGGTAGCTCTTCCTGGCGGATGTGATTTCGGTGTCAGACCCATTGACCTTCATATCAAAGGCTTTGAGCTTTTAGGTGCTTCAGCAGTTACCGAGGGTGGTATGATAAATGCTAAGGCTGATCATCTTACAGGCAGTGCCATTTACATGGACAAGGTTTCCGTAGGTGCTACCATCAATATTATGCTCGCTGCCGTAAAGGCGAGAGGTCTTACTATAATCGAAAACGCTGCTAAGGAGCCTCATATTGTTGACCTTGCGAACTTCCTGAATGCTATGGGTGCTGATGTCAGAGGTGCAGGTACCGATGTTATCAAAATCCACGGCGTAAGCAATATGCACGGCTGTACTTATTCTATCATTCCCGACCAGATCGAAGCAGGTACTTATATGGTAGCTGCAGCAGCTACAGGCGGTGATGTGCTCGTTAAAAATGTTATTCCCAAACATCTCGAGTCTATCACAGCCAAGCTTCTCGAATGCGGAGTGGAAATTACCGAATATGACGATGCAGTCAGAGTTCAGTCTGACGGAAACTTTAAAAAGTGCAACCTTAAAACGATGCCTCATCCCGGCTTCCCCACCGATATGCAGCCGCAGATGTCCGTGCTTCTTTCAGTAGCTAAGGGAACATCGCTGGTTTCAGAGGGTGTTTGGGACAACCGTTTCAGATATGTGGAGCAGCTTATCAGAATGGGTGCTAATGTTCAGGTGGACGGTACCATCGCTGTTTTTCAGGGAGTCGAAGAGCTTACAGGTGCCCCCGTAAAGGCTGATGACCTTCGTGCCGGTGCTGCTATGATTATAGCGGGTCTTATGGCACGTGGAATTACCGAAGTAGAAAACATCGTGTATATCGACAGAGGTTATGAAGACTATGTCGAAAAATTCAGAAACCTTGGTGCGGACATTTACCGAAAGGAAATCCGTGAAGCTGAGGCAGTAGGCAGCGCCGGATAAATAATTACAGAAAAGAGTTTGTGTAAGATTGATATTCTACAGACTCTTTTTTTGCGGAAGGAAAAAATATGGCAAAGTTTTGTTCTTTGTTTTCATCGAGCTCAGGTAACTGTACCTTTCTGGGCAACGGTGACAGAGGTATACTTATCGATGCAGGTGTAAGTGCTAAAAAAATAAAAGAAGCACTTCTTAAAAGAGAAATAGATCCTGGGAACATAGACGGCATTTTCGTCACTCACGAACATAGTGATCACATAAACGGTATAAGAGTTCTTGCCTCTGCCTATAAGATTCCGGTATTTGCCACAGAGGGTACTTTGTCCGCTCTGGAAGAAAACGGTACGCTGAACGGTAAATTTCCTTTTGATATTATGCCGCGTGAGGGTGTTCAGGTAGGAGATTTATTTGTGACATCCTTCGAAACACCTCACGACAGTCGTGAAAGCTGTGGATACAAAATAATCTTTCCGCACGGGCAGAAGGCTGTTATCGCTACAGATATAGGAAGGATTACGCCTACGGTAGAGAATGCACTTATGGGTGCAGAGCTGGTGATGCTCGAGTCGAACCACGATGTGGCTATGCTTCAGAGTGGTGATTATCCTTATTACCTCAAACGCAGAATTCTATCCGACAGAGGACATCTTTCTAATGAGGCGTGTGCACAGGAAGCGGTCAAACTCGTAAAAAAAGGTACTGCCCGCCTTTTTCTCGGACATTTAAGCACAGAAAATAATTTCCCGGACCTTGCTTATCAGACTACGTTTTCTGCTCTGGAAAGTGAAGGTGCCAGAGAGGGAATTGATTATATACTGAAAGTCAATGCCAAGGAAAATACTGATGGCATAGTAAGATTCTGAGGTGTAAAAGATGCAGAACATTACACTTATTTGTATCGGCAAACTTAAAGAAAGTTATCTGAGAGATGCCGTCAGCGAATATACGAAAAGACTTTCGGGTCTTTGTAAGATGAATCTGATAGAGCTTCCTGCAGAAAAGCTTTCTGATAATCCTTCGCAAAAGGAAATCGTGAATGCGCTGGAAAGCGAAGGAAAAAAGATTATCGAAAAAATACCCAAAGGTGCCTATGTTTACACTATGTGCATCGAGGGTAAGCAGAAAACAAGTGAGGAATTAAGTGCTGAAATGGAAAATCTGGCTGTGAAAGGCTACAGCAATATAGTCTTTATCATCGGCGGATCTTTCGGTATCAGTGATAAGGTTAAATCTGCAAGTGATTTCCGTCTGTCTATGAGTAAGATGACCTTTCCCCATCAGGTGGCGAGAGTTATGCTTTTAGAACAGATTTACAGAGCGATACAGATTTCCATCGGCACCAAATATCATAAATAAAATACAAACCTTAAAACGGAGGACATTATGGAATTTTTTGGTTACACACTCTTCGGCTCCCTTGGCGGAGGAGCACTTATGGCAGTTTCTGCTGTAATTTTTATCGTTGGTCTCGTCTTTATTATCAAAGGTGGCGACTGGTTCGTTGATTCAGCATCCTGGTTTGCGGAAGCTACAGGCATCCCCAAGTTTGTAGTAGGTGCTACAGTAGTTTCTTTCGCTACCACTTTGCCTGAACTTCTCGTTTCCGTAAGAGCTGCTATGAACGGCTCTGCACAGCTTGCTATCGGTAATGCTGTAGGCTCAGTTACAGCAAATACCACACTTATTATGGGTGTTTCTCTCGTAGCTATGGCAGGTGCAGTAAACAGAAAGAGCTTTACTCTCAAGGGTGGACTTCTTCTCGCTGCTTCAATAGGTCTTACACTTCTTTCTCTTTCTCTTGAGCTTCCCACATGGTCAGCCTATGTGCTCTGGGCGATCTTCCTTATCTTTATGATCAGCAATCTCGTAGAAGGTAAGAAGGCAGCGGCAAGTGACGAGGTAGACTCCTATGAAAAGAAGGAAATTCCTTCTAAGCTTCTCTTCTTCGTTCTCGGTACAGCAGGTATCGTTTTAGGTGCTGAGTTCCTCGTAGGCTCAGGCCAGACCATCGCTAAGGGCTTCGGTATCAGCGAAGCAATCATCGGCTTTACAGTTATTGCTCTGGGTACATCTCTTCCCGAGTTTGTTACTACTCTTACTGCTATCCGTAAAAAGGAGTCAGGTCTTTCAGTAGGTAATATCGTCGGTGCAAACATCATCGACCTTACACTTATTCTTCCGGTATGTGCCATCATCGACGGTAAGGCTCTTCCCGTAGCACAGATGAACATCAACTTCGATTTCCCTGTATGTATCTTTGCATGTGCTGTGGCAGTTATTCCCACCATTATTATGGGTAAATTTAAAAAGTGGCAGGGTGTAGCACTTCTTGCTATCTATGCAGGTTATATGGCTTGCCTCGTTCTTAACGAAATCGGTGTAGTTACATTTGCATAAAACATAAAAATTAAGTCGGGTTTATGCCCGACTTTTTTTGATATGTAAATTTTTATTCTTTGCAAGAACTTTGTAAACACACTATTAATTTTATTTTAAAGAATGAAGATACTCTTTTATTATTTCTTTACATAGGTTATAATCACAATGGATTAGTTCTGAATTTAAATCAAAGGAGAGTAAAAACAAATGAAAGAATTTATAAGAAAAAACTGTGCAAACTTTTTCTCGATTATCAGAATAGTGGGAGCTCTTTACCTGCTTCTTACAGATGTAGGTAATGATTTTACACCGAAGTTTCTGATCCTTTATGCGATATTCTGTTCTACAGATGCTATTGACGGATTCCTTGCACGTAGACTCAATATCTCGAGCGTCCTCGGTGTTACACTTGATACCATCGGTGACGGTCTTATCGGTTTTACCCCTGTTAAAGTTTTAGTAATCCAGAAGCTCATACCCGGTTGGTTCTACATTTTATTAGGTGTTACAGTAGCGGTATTTGCAGCAGCTGCACTTGTGGCTCAGATAAAGTTCAAAAAGTTTACATTCCCTCACACTTATTTTGGTAAACTGAACGGTTGCTGTGTGGCAAGCTCACCGTTTTTATTCAAGCTTGTACCTCTGAATGTTCTCTTTATCATTGTCGGCGGTGTGTTCTTCTTCGCAGGAGTTGAGACACTTATCATTGTATGTAAGCTTAAAGAAATGAAGCCCTTCGTTCCTTCGGTTTTCCATACTGATTATGAGCCCAAGGAAAAGGCTGTAGCAGAAAAGAAATAAGTGATTGTAAAGGTTAAAACCTTGCTTTGAAGCAAGGTTTTAATTTTTTATTTTTGATATGTAAACGAAGTGTAAACTTTATAAAAAAGACTTAAGATTCTATTTGATTAAAACGAATTTAGTGGTATGATAAGAGCGCAAATTTTATCGGAAGACGTCGTCGTTCGTGATGTTCGTTTTATAAAAAGGAGTTATAATTTATGAATAGATTTATTAAGTATGTACCTAATATTTTATCAGGTAGCAGAATTATTGCGGC
>CALCHE010000087.1 GCA_937901145.1 uncultured Clostridia bacterium | reverse complement strand
ACCTGACATTTCTGCCGACCATTGCATGATTCGATACTAACCCTTCATTCTCCTTAAGCGATCTCGTAGACCAGTAAATATGACGAATTAGTTTCTACTCTGTCTTCCTGTTACTTCTATCATAACACAAAAACAAAGTTCTCGGATTTTTCTACCACTTACTTTTTATCATGCCTCCTTAAAAATTAAAACAAGACGGTACAAACCCTCTTGCGGAAAGGATTTTTTACCTGTCTTACATTTAAGTTTAGCCGAGATTTTTTGTCTTGTCAAGACTCGGAAAAAAGAAAAATTTATTTTGTGTAAAATGGTGTTTTTTTGCGTAAAGTGTGCAAAAAACAGTAGTTTCCGAGGTATAATAAAGGGGATGTTTTCAGTTGACATCAGTTTGTTTTACGGGTATACTTGAATAAATGCAGAATGCAGAGTGCAGAACGCAGAATGGCGGGCGAAAATTCTAAAATAACAAGCGATAGTCCGCTACTTTTTTGAAATTTTCCGTAGGGACATGGCGTGCCGTGTCCGCAAAATTACCGCTACCCCACGTCAAATATCGTAGGGGCGACCATCGGTCGCCTTTTGAATGCAGAATGCAAAGTGCAAAACGCAAAGTGGCGTATGGGGCTTCGAAAAAATAACAAGTGATAGTCCGCCGAATAAACAAATCGACTATAGTAGGGCGGGGTGACCCTACCCCGCCTCAGTATTAAATAAATGTATTATAGGGAGATGGCGTGCCGTGTCCGCAAGTTTTTTTGCCTCCCTTGCTTGCATAGGAGGCTCTGCGATGTGGCACCTGACGGTGCTATTGTAACGCAAAGTGGCGTGACAGAATTCGGATAACTAAGAAGTGATACACCGCCCTTTTCACGGTGTATACGTTTAGTGGATGGCACCCTCGACACCCCGAAAAATTTCGAATAATAATATTATTATATTTCAGTTCGTAGGTACAGAATGAAAAACCAAAGGAGTTATACTATGAAAAAATATACAGTAACGGGTATGACCTGTGCCGCCTGCAGTGCACGGGTCGAAAAAGCAGTTTCCGCTGTCAGCGATGTGGATTTCTGCTCGGTAAATCTTCTCACAAATTCTATGACCGTGGAGGGCTCGGCTACAGACAGGGAAATTATCTCCGCTGTGGTGAATGCAGGTTACGGCGCGAAGGTGGAGAATGACTCTGACGAAAAAGAGGATGTCTTTAAGGATACAGAAACACCGAAGCTGAAAAAGAGACTCTGCACATCTCTGGTTTTTCTGGCTGTGCTTATGTATTTTTCCATGGGACACGCTATGTGGGGCTTTCCTTTGCCCGGTTTCTTTGAGAAAAATCCCCTTGCCGTGGCTATTATTCAGCTTCTGCTGACGGTGGCGGTTATGGTTATAAATAAAAAGTTTTTCGTAAGCGGATTTAAGTCTCTTATAAAAAAATCTCCGAATATGGACACTCTTGTGGCACTGGGCTCGGGTGCTTCCTTCCTATGGAGTACGGTGGTGCTCTTTCAGATGATATCTGTTTCTCCTGAAGAGGCTATGCACCTTTTACACGGTCTTTACTTCGAGTCGGCGGCGATGATACTCACTCTCATAACCGTGGGTAAAATGTTAGAAGCCAAAAGTAAAGGAAAAACCACCGATGCACTCAGGGCACTGGTTGATCTTAAGCCTAAAACAGCCCGCGTGATAAGAAACGGTGAGGAAAAAGAAATACCTTCTTCAGAGGTGGTGAAGGGTGACATTTTTCTCGTGCGTCCCGGTGAAAGCATACCCTGTGACGGTACCGTTATTGACGGTGAAAGTGCCGTAAACGAATCTGCTCTTACAGGTGAAAGCATTCCCGCTGACAAAGTGAATGGCAGTAAGGTTTCAGCTGCGACGGTAAATCAGTCGGGCTTTCTCAAATGCGAAGCAACGGCTGTCGGTGAGGATACCACTCTTTCGCAGATAATAAAAACTGTCAGCGATGCTGCTATGGCGAAGCCGAAAATCGCCCGTATTGCCGACAAGGTTTCGGGTGTTTTCGTGCCTGCGGTTATGATTATCGCAACCGTAACTACTGTTATATGGCTTATTTCAGGACGGGAAATCGGATATGCTCTGGCGAGAGGAATTTCCGTTCTGGTTATCAGCTGTCCCTGTGCTTTAGGACTTGCTACCCCCGTGGCGATTATGGTAGGTAACGGTGTGGGTGCGAAAAACGGTATTCTCTTTAAAACAGGACAGGCGCTGGAAAAGGCAGGCAAGGTGCAGATAGTAGCGCTGGATAAAACAGGTACCGTAACCGTAGGCGAGCCTGAGGCTACGGATATTATCCCCGAAGGTATAAGCGAAAGAGAGCTTCTCGGTTTTGCTTATGCTCTGGAAAAGAAAAGTGAGCACCCTCTGGCGAAGGCTGTCGTCAGAAAATGCGAAGCTGAAGGCATAATCTGTGCCGGGGCCGAGTCCTTCCGTGCGGTCAGCGGTAAGGGCGTACAGGGTCAGATAGGCTCTGACGAGGTGAAGGGTGGCAATCTTTCCTTCATTTTTGGCGAAAAAGGTGTGCCTGAGGCTGTTTCTTCTCTTGACAGCGAAATTACACTGAGAGGCAGAACCCCTCTGTATTTCAGCTGTAACGGCGAATATATAGGCATGATTGCTACCGCGGACACAGTCAAAGCAGACAGTGCTGAGGCTGTAAGACAGATACGGAATATGGGTATCGAGGTGGTAATGCTCACGGGAGACAATGAAAATACTGCCCGTGAGATTGCTAAGCAGGCAGGCATCGACGAGGTTATGGCAGGTCTTCTCCCCGGTGACAAGGAAAAGGCTCTTCGCACTCTGCAGAAAAGAGGTCTGACCGCTATGGTCGGTGACGGAATCAACGATGCCCCCGCTCTTACGAGAGCAGACATAGGCATAGCTATAGGAGCAGGCACCGATGTGGCAATAGATGCGGCGGATATCGTGCTGATGAAAAGCCGTCTTACTGATGTTCACGCGCTCATCAGACTCAGCAGAGGAGTGCTGACGAATATACATCAGAATCTTTTCTGGGCATTTTTCTATAATATTCTCGGTATACCTCTCGCGGCAGGTTTGTTTATACCTCTTTTCGGATGGGAACTGAATCCTATGTTCGGAGCGGCGGCTATGAGTCTTTCCTCCTTCTGTGTGGTGACCAATGCATTAAGGCTTAATTTCCTCGATGTTTATTCGACGAAGCACGACAGAAAGCGACATAAAAAAATAAAAGAGCCCTCTACCGACGAAACCGCAGTGGAAGGCGAGGGTGAAATCAAGGTTAAGAATATGATGTGTGAGCACTGCGAAAAGAGAGTGAAGGACTGTCTGGAAGCTCTCGGCTTTATCGATGAAGCTGTGGCACAATGGGAAAGCGGAAGGGTTAAGATAAAATATAACGCTGTGCCCGATGAAAAGAAAATGAAAAAGGCACTTAAGGAAGCGGGCTATCCGCTGTGCAAATAAATTGCTTTATAAATACGAATTCCCCGATCGGAAGGTCGGGGATTAAATTTTTCGATGCTTGTATCAGCCGTTACCGAGAATGGGGTCATCACCGAAAAGCTCTTCATTACATTTTTCGCAGTAGATAATCTAGTCCTCCTGCATATCTGAGCTTTCCTTTACGGTAACCTCTTTACCGCAGCTATCACAGTGTAAGATTTTCGTTTTTCCGCAGGCTGTCAGGGTAAACAGAAGGCATACTGCCGTAAGTAAGCATAAAAGCTTTTTCATATAAACACTTCCTTTCCGAAGGGATGCAGTTAAGATTATTTTTTACACAGCCACATAATTTTTCTGAAAGCTGCCTTGAAAAGATTTGACCTTCTGATTTCGATAGTCGTAAAAAAGTCGAGAAGCTTTCCTATAAGTAAATTTTTATCCTTCATTTTTCAGCACCTGAACATCCTTTTTTCGGTAGCGGATCATAGAAATTATTATGGATACGATAGCACACACAGAGCCTACAGAAGCACCGTATGCTTGAGAAATGAAATTATACACCAGCCAGCAGGGGGCACTGCAAAGGCCGAATTTACGGATAGTCTGTTCATTTTCGCACCAGAGTCCGCCTGTAGAAAAGAGAGCACCTGCTACCGCCAGAAGCTCTGCAGGATCTTTTCTTACTGCAGCCACAGTCACACCCACCGCTGTAATGAGAGCAAGATTACCGGCTGCAATCCATTTATAGCAGCGTCTGAAAGCCTCGGAATTTTTCTTGGTGGCAAGAAAGGAGGATACGGTGGACATAAAATCCATCAATGCTCCCGAAAAAGCTCCGAGAATCAGATACTGAATCACATACAGTAAATTTGATATACAAGTCGTCCATACGATATGTGTCCGTTTTTTCAGCTGAAAGCTAAGAAGGTAAAGTCCTACGGCGGTAAGACCTATAATCTGCGAAAGGATAAGCAAAGCGGCACTTCCTTTATATTATCTTTACTTCTGCTATTTTAACCTATCAGTACAGTTTTGTAAAGAGATAAAAGAACTCAGATGTAACACTTATTCTGACAGCAGAGGGAATCTTACGTAATGCTTTGTGTGAATAGTGCTTCCGGTAATTATTATCAGATGTTTTAGTTTTTGCTTGAAAATTTTAATTCTATGATATATAACGAAATCAAATGAAAAAATAGGAAGGAGAAATTTAAATGAGTATTAAAAACAGCGATGCTTTTCTGGATGAAATAATTTCCGAGCTTCAGAAAATGAAGGAGGATCCCGAAAAAGACACCTTAGCCAGAGTTTTAGGTATGGTTATCCGCGTTGCTAACAAGCACGACGACAGAAGCGGTTTAAAGAAGAGCATTTCTGCATTTGCTATGAGCATGGACGGCATCGAATACGGCGAATACGAAACATTAAAGAAATGGGACGAAGAAAAGAAATAATCCGTCCGGATACATAAGATGTTAAAGACCTTGAAGTTATATGGCTTCTGGGTCTTTTTATGATTTATATTAAAACAACAGCACAAAAAATCCCCACCGATTTCTCGATGGGGAAATAAAATCAATCTGTTCCGTCTGTTGAATAAATCAACTGGCAACGGGGCTCGATTTTTTTAATTATTTGTTAGCAATAGCTGCCTGTGGGGCTATCAACCTTGGTTGGAGAAGCAGCACTTTCTGACACAACAGAGGTGGTTTTTCTCCTTTTTCCTTCGGTTTTCAGGTGAAGAGGGTCATTCGGGTCACCGTCAAAGCGAAGATACCAATCATAGCCGTCCTGTTTAGCCACAATCTTCACAACAAAGGCTTCAACAACGCTTTCAGGAATGTCATTGTCATCTGCGTTGGTGTATTGCTCAAGAGCGTACTGAAGAACCGTCAGCTTTTCCTTATAATCCGGCACTGTTTCTGTAGGCTCACCCGCCAAGGCTTCCATTTCATTTATTTCAGCCTTGAGCTTTGATATTGCAGCTTTGGTATCTGCCGTTTTGGCTGTGAACTGCTCTTTACTGATTTCGCCCTCTGCTCTCATTTCAATATAATTATCTATCTTCCTTGTAAGCTTTTCAAGCTCCTGTTTCTTCTCCTCAATAATTTTGGAATAATCAATGATTTCGTCAGTATCATTGATATGAGCCTCAAGCATTGAATTTGCAAGAGCTAACACCTTTTCTTTGTCAGCAAGGTATTCTCTGAAGATGTGATTTGCCATAAGCTGCAGCTTCCATTCGGGTATCATTGGTGTTCGGCATATACCCTCAAGAGGCAACCCTCTCTTTTTTCTGCTTTCATAAGAGCCTGTACGAACAGAACTGTAACACTGATATCCGTAGCTTCTCTGTCGGTCATCTCTGTCCCAAAGTCTTGTGTTGAATTTATGACCGCATTCACAAACGAGAAGCTTTCCCCATACTGTTGTTCTCGGTCTTTTGCCCGTTTCTGTTCTTCTGCCTGTGTTGAGATTTTTGAGCTTTGCTGTTTTACTTGCCATAATTAATTGCACCCTTTCAAAGTCTTCTTCTGATATTATAGGCTCGTGTCTGCCTTTCACCTGTACTAATTCAATGTCGCCGTAATTCTTTATCTTTTTCTGTGTAAGATAGTCAGGCGTAAACTCTTTATGGTAGGTTATGATACCGCAATAAAAAGAATTTTTCAGCACATGACCGATTACAGTTTCGTACCATCTGCTTTTACCCGTAGCTGTTTTACGACCTTGGCGTTCAAGCTCATCTTTTATCTTTTTCATACCGTGACCCGCAAGATACATTTCATAAATGAGCTTAACCGTTTCTGCCTGTTCAGGGTCAATAAAGAAATCAACCTTTTTCTTATTATCGGGCAGAAGCTCCTGATGTCTTCTGTAGCCTAAAATGTTTCCGTTGCCGTAGAATGTGCCGTTGTTCATTGAGGTCTGCTGACCGCTTTTTACACGGATAGAGGTCTTACGGCTTTCATCCTGAGCAAGAGTAGCCATAATAGTAAGTCTTAATTCTCCGTCGCAGTCAAAGGTTTTGATGTTATCGTTCAGGAAGAACACCTCAACACCGTTTGCTTTAAGATCACGGGTAAACTGCAGAGTATCAACGGTATTTCTTGCAAAACGGGAAACCTCACGGGTAATAATCAAATCGAATTCGCCCAACTCTGCATCCCTTATCATTTGCATAAACTGTGGTCTCTTTTGAGCAGAGGTGCCGGTGATACCTTCATCAACATACACTCTCACAAGCTCCCAATCAGGGTTCGCTGCAAGTATAGGCTTGTACCAATCAAGCTGATTTCCGAGAGCTGAAAGCTGAGCCTCATGCTCGGTAGAAACACGGGCATATATAGCTACCCGTCGTCGCCTCTGATATTCAGGACTTTTTAATACATTAGGATTTAACAAGTACATTCCTCCTTTTTCTGATTGTGATTCCCTTTGATGAACTCAGTTACATCAACAATGTCCGCATAATCATTAAGGATATTGCGGAACATAAATTCGGGGATTTTACCATCTCTGAATAACTGTTCAATAAGCTTCAAAGCCGCAAAACAGTAATCAGGATTTTTACTTATATCTATACTATTCATATATTACCTCCTTGACAAATGTGCGGATTATCTCGCATCTCTGTTTCGCTGTCGCTGAAGATACCTGTAATAATACTCACAGGCCTTCAGCACAAAATCTTCAAAGTCTTTATCTTTAACTTTAGGTGCGACCTTCTGTAGCTTTTCAATAGGCATCTTAAACATAGGTCTTTGGTTAGCTTTTTCTTCAAACATAATATCTTTAATCATATCTTCATCAAGTGAGCCTTGTTGGCTTGCTTTCTTCATTCGTACCGTCTGTGAAAATGACGGGGTGCAATCCTCTTCTTCAATAGCATTGAGCAGAGCATACTGCTGTTCGTCTGTAAGGTAGGAAAGCTCAACAGCAGGAGTGAATGCAATATCACCCTTATCCACCAATTCTAAAATTTCGGGAATTAGATTGTTGAGACGGATATATCTTCGGATTTGCTCTCTGCTATCTTCACTCTCGTCTGCAAGCTGCTGAATGGATTTACTGCCGTTTGACTTGTACTCAGGTTGGGTACAAGTTGCATCTTTCTCCAAATCACTTCTGTAACCCTGCCTTTTCATAGCATCAAGCTTCATTTTGTATGCGGCGGCTTTTTCACTTGGCAAGATTTGCTCTCTGTGACAGAGATTAGCATCAATCATTGCTATGATTGCATCATCCCTTGAAAGATTAAGCACCCTGACGGAAACAGAGGTGATACCTAAATTTTTACACGCTTCCCATCTGCGATAGCCGGAGATGATTTCAAACTTTCCGCTTTTGGTATCATCGGGCTTGCGAACGGTAATAGGTTCAAGAATACCGAACTTCTTAATGCTTTCGGTTAAATCTCTCATTGCCTTGTCATCAACAACTTTAAAGGGTGACTCGGTGAGAGGGGTGAGCGTATCTGTAAATACGCTCATGGTTGTTACTAATTTTTCAAAATTTTTATTCATATTAAAAAATCCTTTCATAATAAAAATTGCACCTCATCGGGTGCGTTCAAGTTTTCGTATTTTATTAATTTCTGCCTGATGCTCTTTTTGTAAGAGCTCATATAAATGAGGAGATTTTTCAAGAATCTGCTCCGCCTGTTTTAGCTTCTTTCTCAAAGGCGTGATTTCTTGTGTAATCTCCTTACGCAGTGCTTTGTACCTTTCTTTTTCTTCGGTGGTGCTTGCTCTGCGTTTTTTGTTGTCTGCCTTGCTTCTCTTTTCTTCAAGCTCGGCAATTTTCAGTTGTGTTTCTTCAATGGTAACTGTTAAATCATCAGTAGTCTGAATCTGATTGTTGGTTAAGAAATGATAGTCAGCCACATATTGCTTGATGTCCTTTGCGGCATGTCTCATTTCAGGAGAAATGAGCATTGCATCAGCAACTTCCTTTAATAACTGAAACACCAAGATTATTAAAAGGAACATAGTGTTTACATAAATAACTTCCGGTCGTTTGCCGTGCTCAATGCCGAACTCCAATTTCTTTCTGACAGATTCAAGAGGAAAGTATCTGCGTCTTGCATAGAAGAAGTTATTCCAATCAGCAAGGTGATGTCCGCTGTAATAGGTTTCATCGAATCTTTTCTCTATGCCTTCTACTGTATAGCCAAGACCTTCAACTCTTACACCTCGTTCCCAATCCTTTGCTTTAATAGTGAATCGCCTGTAATCAACCTCATATCCCATAGTCCAAAGAACTCTTCTGAAGTCATCCCAACTTGTAGCAACGGTAAGACAGATTTCAATATCCTCTCTGAGCATATCTCTGTGTGTTTGCTTGCCTTGCTTATGAAGCCAATGGGCTGCTTTCTCACCACCGTAAAACGGTGCATTTTCAAGAACAGATTTGCCTCGTTCCTTGCAGATAGCATCGGAAATCTCTCGGAGCTTGTAGTGGTCTGAAATATGATTTTCAAACTTTCTGCCCGTTTTAAAGGAAACAGAGTTAACGACAAAATGATTGTGCAGGTGGTGATGTTTATCCAAATGAGTAGTAACAACAATCTCATATTCATCACCCCACATCCTTTTAGCTGTTTCAACACCGATACTGTGGCACTCTTCGGGTGTTACTTCATTTTCTTTGAAGCTCTGAAAGCCGTGATAAGCCACATTACCGCCAAGCTTTCCGTAATGAACCTTGGTAGTCATCATATGCTCATAGGCTCGTTGAACGGGACAGTTGATAGCTGATACATAAAGCTTCTCATCAGTTTTCTTATCGTTCTCGGCATATTGCAAAGTTTGGTACAAATCTTCATCAAAATATTTCTTATCAATGGTTTTATCTGGGTTTTCAGCATACTGAATAACATCTTTAAGTCGGCTCTTTACGGGCCAGAATCCGGTGGTTGCCAATTTTCAATTTGCTCCTTTCTTGGCTTAATGAGTACATCGCTGATTTCAGCAAGAAGATTAAAAGCCTCTGCTTCAACATCTTTTG
>CALCHE010000086.1 GCA_937901145.1 uncultured Clostridia bacterium | reverse complement strand
AAAAGCGGTCACTTCAACGAAGCAACCGCTTTATATTTTTTATCTTACCAGCCGAAGCCGAAATAATCATTGAAGAAATCCTCGAAATCACTTGCACCGCCGTAATAGTAGCCGTCGCCGCTATAGGGAGCTGTGGTGGTTTCCTCCTGTGAGGCACCTTTGTCCTCGACGAGAGTGATGGTTACATCGAAGGTGGTAGTTTTGTAGGTTCTGCTTTCGATACGGCAGAGAGTAAGGGTGAGAGTGTCACCGACTGCACCTGTTTCGATAAGGTCTAAAAGAACGCTTGAGTCCTTCATATCCTTGCCGTTTACAGCGATGATAAGGTCGCCTACCTCAGCTTCTGTGTTTGCCAGTGAGCTGTCAGCAGAAATGCCTGCGATAACCAGTGAGCCCTGAGGAAGACCTTTGATAGAAACGACCATACTGTAAAGCTGATAGGAGCTTACAGCTGCATATTCGATGCCGAGCTTGGGCCTGTTCGGTACGTATTTATACTGAACGAGAGCCTGTGCTACGGGAAGAGCGATGGACATAGGCACTGCGAAGCCCATACCCTCATACTCTGTGCTTGCTATCTTTGAGGAGTTGATACCGACTACCTGACCCGAAGTATTTACGAGAGCACCGCCTGAGTTGCCGGGGTTGATAGCGGCACTGTGCTGGATTACGGTCATAGTATAGGTGGAGGAAATAGAACGGTCGATGGAGGATACGATACCGTCAGTTACAGAGCCGAAGAATGCGCTTCCGCCGGGGTTACCGATGGCGTAAATGGGCTCACCGATTTTAAGAGTGGCTGAGTTGCCTATCTCGGCTAAGGGAAGACCTGTAGCTTCAATCTTGATAACACCGATGTCGGTTCTCGTGTCAGCGGCTACCATTTCAGCTTCGTAGGTTTTTCCGCTTTCGAGCATTACTCCGTAGGTTACACCCTTGGAGTTGATAACGTGAGCGCAGGTAATAACATAGGTGAAGCCGTTTTCTTCCTTCCATAAAACGCCCGAGCCTTCACCGTCGAGCTGTCCCTGTTTGTAGGTCATAATACCTACTACGCTGGGTCTTGCCTTTTCAGAGACGATAACGGAATTATAAAGGTCTACGGTACCGGGCTGTGTAGTGGCGTAAACGGAGTCTGCTGTAGTGGGAGCTTCAGCCTGAGCTGTGGTTTCATTCTGTGAGGGTTTAACGGTGTTTCCGCGGTCAGAAAGACTCAGTGCCATAGCGACTGCACCGGCGATAAGACAGATAATGATGATAACTGCGGCTACGGTTTTACCCTTACCCTTCTTTTTCGGCTCCTCGGGAGCGGGCTGATAGGAGGGCTGAGTGCCGAAGTTATAGCTCTGCTGAGGCTGATATGTCCTGTGGGGAGGCTGCTGAGAGGGTGCGGGCTCCTCGCGGTGAGGTATGTCGGCCTGAGTGTAATGATAGGTACTGCTTTCGGGTGGTGCATAAGGATTGAAGACAGGCTGAGGCTTTACGGGCTCTGTCTGAGGCTCTTCTGAAAAAACATCCTGTGCCTCGTCTTCAGGTGATACGGGAGGCTTCGGAAAGTCGAAGGAAAAATAAGGGGAAGGGCTTTCCTGAGCGGAAGAGGTGCTTTCTGTATTTTCTTCATCTTTGAAGCCGTCAATTCTGTTTTCATTATCGTTCATAAGTGTTTGCTCCTTTTGTATTGCCTATTGGTTTATTAATAGAGAATAACCGCTTACATTAAAAGTAAGTTTAAAAAATTTTAATTATTCATCAATGTAAGGAATTTCGAAGGCGAATTCAGTATATTCACCCTGCTTGCTTGATGCTGAAATTTCACCGTCGTGCATATTGATTATGGTTTTTACGATGTAAAGACCGAGACCTACACCTTTGGTGTCGTAGGAACGGGACTTATCCACCTTGTAGAAACGCTCGAAAATTCGTGTTATTTCCTCTTCTGAGATACCGGGTCCCGAATTTCTGATGGAAACCTTAGTGACTTCACCGTTATTTTCCGCGAAAACGGTTATGGTACCCTTTTCGGGAGTGAACTTAACGGCATTGTCGATAAGATTATAGATAACCTGCTGGATAAGGTCCTTATCAGCGCGCATAAGAACGGAGCCGATTTCCTCGAAGCCTTCGATTTCTATATGCTTTTCGTTGATGGTTTTTTCGAAGGAGAGAAGGGTTTCAAATACCTGCGAGCTGACATCGTAGATGATGGGTGACAGCTCGATTTCGCCTGCTTCGATTTTTGACAGGTTGAGCATAGAAACTACCATACGGGAAAGTCGTCTTACCTCGTTCGAAACTATGCCAAGATATTTTTTCTCTTCGGCAGGTGGAATGGTACCGTCTATGATTCCGTCGATGAAGCCGCCTATGGAGGTCATGGGTGTTTTAAGCTCGTGTGAAACATTGGCGACAAAGCTTTTTCGCGAGTCGTCGTTTATTTTCAGCTCATAGCCCATTTTGTTCAGAGCCTTTGCGAAGTCGTTAAGCTCACGGTTTTTGTAGTTTTCCTTTGCCTTATGGTCGAAGTCGCCTTTAGCGTAATGGTCGGTGATTTTCTGCATATCGGAAAGAGGAAGAGCCACATCCCTGGTTATGACGAAAAGGGCGATGAAAACGGCTATCAGGGCGATAATAAGCGAATAAAAGAAGGACTCGATAATTCGTGCGCCGTAAGGAACAAGACCTGTAATGGCATCCTCTACGCCGAAAACGATGGCTACGGGAGAATCGCCGTCTCTGATAGGAGAGACAACAACAAAGGAACCGATTTCAAAGTCGTCATCACCGATATAATCAGAGAACTTACCCTTAAGAGCTCTTTTAATGTGTTCATCGGATACGTCGTAGTTGCGGTGGTTTTCGCAGCCGTGAATTTTGCCTGCATCACAGTCACTGCAGTAAAGGACATTACCCTCCGTATCGGTAATAAAGTATTCGGAGAGAGTAGCCTTACCCATGGTGCTGAGGACATTATGAAGGGTCATTTCCGCGGCTGCGGCCTCAGCCTTACTTTTCTGGGCATTTTGATGGATAGAGAGCGAGGTATAGGTTTCACATATATTGTTTATGTTACGGTTAAGAGAAACATTCTTTTCATCCCACCACTGGCTGCCGATGAAAAACATCATTATGAAGCACAGTATTATGAAGCCTGCCACAACTGTAGCGGCAGAACGGAAGAAATATTTTCTGAGTATACCTGCTCTTTTTCTTCGTCTGAATTTTTTATTTTTTGCCATTTTTTCCCTCTTTTCAAGAAAACGCCTGAAAAATCAGGCGTTTGAACTATTTCGGCTTAACAGTCGGTTATTCTTTTGTTTCGAACTTGTAGCCAACGCCCCATACTGTGCGGAGCTCCCATTTGTCAGAGGCACCCTCTAATTTTTCACGAAGACGTTTTACGTGAACGTCGACGGTTCTGGAGTCACCGTAATAGTCATAGCCCCATACCTCGTCGAGAAGCTGATCACGGGTGAATACACGGTTGGGATTTTTGGCGAGATGGAAGATGAGCTCCATTTCTTTGGGAGGGGTGTCGATCTGAACACCGCCAACCTTAAGCTCGTAGTTAGTGAGGTTGATGGAAAGCTTGTCGTAGTTAACTTCCTTGATTTCTTCAGTAGCGGAGGAAGCACTGCGGCGAAGGACAGCCTTGATTCTTGCCACGATTTCTTTGGTGTCAAAGGGCTTTACCACATAGTCATCGGCACCGAGCTCGAGACCTAAAACGCGGTCGAAAACCTCACCCTTTGCTGTAAGCATAATGATGGGAGTTTCGGAGAATTTGCGGATTTCTCTGCACACCTGCCAGCCGTCAAGTTTGGGAAGCATAATGTCGAGAAGCACGAGAGAGGGGCTTTCCTCCTGGAAGGTAGTAACGGCACTCTGTCCGTCATTGGCGATAACTACATTGTAGCCTTCTTTGGTAAGATAAAGTCTGAGGAGTTCGCAGATGTTAAGGTCGTCATCAACAACGAGAATTTTTTCAGGATTCATAATATTTTCTCTCTTTCTTTTAAGTCTGTTTTTATTATGGCTGATATAGCTTAAATTTACTTTATGCTTTTAGTATTTTAATAAAAAGAATAAAAATACATTACATTCTTTCGGGAGAGTCAACCTTGAGCATCGTAAGGATACTCTTCATAGTGTCTCTGACGCATATGCACAGGAAAAGTCTGGCCTGCATAAGGCTTTCGTCCTCCACACTTACACGGCAGGCACTGTAGAATTTGTGGAAAAGTGTGGCAAGATCAACGGCATAGTGGGTAACCTTGGCGGGGTCATAGTTCTTTGCCGCACCGATGATAGTGTCTCCGAGAGTGGAAAGGAAACGGATAAGCTCTCTTTCCTCGGGACAGGTGAGCTTCTGAAGCTCATCTGATGTGCAGTCTCTGGCACTGATGCCTTCACTTTCGAGCTTTGCGAGGATACTGCAGATTCGTGCGTGTGCATACTGGCAGTAGTAAACGGGGTTCTGTGAGCTTTGCTCTACTGCAAGGTCAAGGTCAAAGTCCATAAGTGAGCCCGGCTCTCTGATGTTAAAGAGGAAGCGGACTGCATCGATGGGCACTTCATTGAGAAGGTCAACGAGTGTGATAGCCTTACCGGTTCTCTTTGACATTCTTACCACTTCACCGTCACGGACGAGACGAACAAACTGCATAAGGAGAATGTCGAGTCTGTCAGAGTCGATGCCTACAGCCTCCATAGCACCCTTCATACGGGCTACGTGGCCGTGGTGGTCAGCACCCCATACATCGATAGCTTTGTCAAAGCCTCTTTTTTCCAGCTTGTTTCTGTGGTAGGCAATATCGGCAGCAAAGTAGGTAGGATTACCGTTGGCGCGGATGAGAACATCATCCTTGAGCTCTAATTTATCGATATACTCCTGGGTTTTGCCTTCACGAAGGAGCATTTTTGTCTGTACTTCCTTGTTTTTATACCAGAGTGCGCCGTCCTTTTCGTAGGTGTAGCCGCCCTCGGTGAGAAGGTCTATGGTTTCCTGAAGCTCACCGCCGTTATGAAGTGTCAGCTCACTGAACCACAGATCATAGTCGATACGGTATTTTTCCATAGCCTTTTTCATATTTTCGAGGTTTTTCGGAAGAGCAAACTCTACGAGAGCCTTTCTTCTTTCTTCCTCGGTTTTATCCATAAAGGAGTCGCCGTGAACCTCTTTGAATTCGCCGGCTCTTTCGGTGATGTCTTCGCCGTGGTAGCTGTCCTCGGGAAGCTCGATTTCCTCACCGCAGAGCTGACGGTATCTGATGTCGAGGGAAAGACCGAATTTTTCGATCTGATTACCTGCATCGTTTACGTAAAACTCTCTGGCAACCTCATAGCCTGCATAGTCGAGCACACCGGCAAGACAGTCACCCAGAGCACCGCCTCGTGCATTACCCATATGCATAGGACCTGTGGGGTT
>CALCHE010000085.1 GCA_937901145.1 uncultured Clostridia bacterium | reverse complement strand
GTAGCGCAAAACAGCAGTACCTCATAAGGGGCACACCGTGGCAGGTGTGCAGACAGCCGATAAGGCTTAGGGTTTACAGGAATGTTTATATTATTTTTTATTGTTTAAAGCTTCTGAAACTTAAACACGTAAAAAAACCATTGTATGGGCTGTAACATCAGCTTGTACAATGGTTTTTATCATAGCTTTTTTGTTTATTAAAGGCTTTGGATACTCTGCCTTCCGGAAGCATTATTTACCGAGCTCACTGCGTAAACGGTCACGCCAGAAGACACCCTCACTGCTTTCCTGCTCGGCGGCTTTACAGTTTATTTTACCAGGTCGCTGAAAAGTTTGTAGTTAACCTTATCAGCCTTCATTTCTCCTGCCTGGATTTTCTTTATGATTTCGACTATACGGTCATTTACGGGAGTTTTTACACCGTATTTTTTACCGAATTCGCATACCACACCGTTGATGGCGTCGATTTCACAGGGTTTGCCCTTTTTAAGGTCCTGAAGCATAGAGGGTTCGATAAGTCTGTGCTTTTTCATAGCGATGGGAAGAAGGAGAGTGCCGAAGGCTCTCTTTAATGCACCCTTATAGTAGAACAGACCTACGATGTTTTTGCCCTGAACGGGAGCGAATTCCACTCCAGCGGCGTGGCCAACATCGATGCATTCCTTCATACAGCGGATAGCTACCTGCTTGCCGTATTTATCCTCGGAGACATCACCGAAAACACCGCCTACTACTGTACCGAGACCTGAGAAGGTGGCATTGATGAGGAGCTTTGACCAGCGTGCACCCATAAGGTTGGGCTCTTCGTGTACGGGACACATAAGCTCCAGAAGGTTCTTTACCTCCCTGAACTGCTCGTCGGTGATACCCTTCATTTTACCCATATGGAAGGAAAGACTGTCGGGTTCACTGGTAAGCTCGCATACACCGGGCTCGATGAGTGCTGCACCCCATTCTACTGCACAGCCCATTGTACGGTTTTCACCGATGATTTCTGCGATACCGGGCTCGGGAATACCGTTCTGTAAGGTTACGATTACGCCTTTATCGGAAAGATAGTCCTTAAGGAAGGTAACGACCTCTTTATTGAAAAGCTGTTTGGTGAGAAGAACGATAACGTCGTATCTGCCTTCCATCTGATCGGGGGTGATAGCCTTTACGGGTACGGTCATTTCCACTGTACCTGTAATTTTTGCGCCCTTTTCATTAAGGATGGCCACGTGCTGCTTGTTTCTGTTTATAAGGTCAACTTCACCACCGTTTTTGGTTATGTAGGCACCTAAAACAGTACCGAGTGAGCCTGCACCGTAAATTGCATACTTTGCCATAGTAGATCCTCCGTTTGTTTTGATTTCAACTTATTTTATCACTATTTATTCTTATTTGCAAGATAATCAGTCTCTGAAAAAGCCGATAATTTCATCGAAATACCATCTGAGAGTCTCGTTACCGCTCATAAAGATTTCGTGGCGGGAGTTTTTCACATTTTTAACCTTTATTCTTGCCATAGAGGCGAATTTATCCGTATATTCGCCCAGAAGCTGTTTGTCTTCTTCGGGTTTGAAAATGAGAAGTTTGGTTTTGAGCATTCTGATGCTCTGAGGTGAAAGAATTTTATCTTTTGCCATCAGAGACGCCTTTACCCAGCCGAAGGAAGGTCCGCTCGTCTGATAAAGAGGCTCTCTTTTTCTTTTGCTGTGGTAGTAGTCAAATCTTGCCTGAGAGGAAGCGTCGCTGCTTTCAGCCGTCTGTTTCTTATTGAAAACGCATCTGCCCGGTGCGGAGATATTTTTTCCGCCGAAAAGACAGATAAGCTTCGCTGCAGTGCCTGCCACAGCTACAGGCATTCCCATATTACCGCATATCATGGGCGAGGAAAGGACAGCCTTGTGAACGGCATAGGGATTTTTTATCATATAGAGCAGGGCGACGGTGCTTCCCAGAGAATGGGTGTAGAAGTAAATTTTTTTGTCTCCTGCAGAAGGGCGTACCACCTTATCCATAAATATTTCCAGATCTTCTCTGTAAAGGTCGAAATTATCCGTTTCCACTCTTTCGGTTTTACCGCTTCTGTGCTCGGACTTTCCGTGACCGCGCAGGTCGGGAACGAAAACAGAGTAGCCCGCTTTACGGAAATAGTAGGTCATTTCGCGAAATTTTTCTGCAGATTCGGTAAAGCCGTGAAGGATAACTACGGTACCCCGTGAAAGCTTTTTGTCGTACTGTTCGTAGTGCAGAGTAAGTCCGTCAGCGGAAAGGAAGGTGCCGTCATTTCTTTTAGAAGCAAGATAGGGCTCAACCTTTTCCGTCATAACAGAGAAATAGTTGCTTTCGTCGATTATCTGCACATCGTCGAATTTATCTAAAAAGTCAAGCATAAAAATCCTCCTTTGTATCGTATCTGATTTTTATTTTAACACAGAATTCAGGGTAAGACAAGAGAAAAGATACAGTGACGCAAAAAAATAAGGCAGGACTACGCATCCTGCCTCATTTATTCAGTTGATTAATCAGCCGACCTCTACGATACCGTCTTCTTTGACAGTAACACTCATTCCGTCCTTTACATAGTCGAGGAATTCATCACCGAGAGAGTCGATAACGGGCATCGTCACACCGTCAACCCATACGTCAGCCAGAACTGCACCTGCTGCTGCAAGGGAGTCGATGGGCTGAGAGAAGAGCATACAGGCGGGGTTTTTCCGGAGTGCACAGGCACAGTAGAGAACGAGACCGCCGGTGGTGGAGCCGATAGTCTGAGGAAGGCAAAGAGCCTTATTCAGAAGAGATTTGCCGTATAAGTCAGCATTATTCTGGTCGCCGCATTTTACTTCCTTGTCACCGAACTGGAGAGCGTTCTGGAAGGATGCGAGGGTATTGAAGCCGCTTTTGGTAACAACTGCTTCTGCTGTTACAGTACCGGGAGTTACAACTCTGCCTTTAAACTGTTTCATTATTTTTTACCTCCGTCTGTAATTATTGATAAGATCTCTGATTCTTTGTAGAATTTGGCTGTGGTGTAAGTACGGAGCTTGTTTGAGCAGGTAATTACGGGCATCTTCTTACAGAGAGGATTGTTCATATACATAAGAGGACAGATGTAGGAGATGATAACACCTGTAGCGCGCAGACGTGCATAATAGGGAGTCTTTTCGAAGGCTTCGAGAACCTTGGGAGCTGCAGTGAGAACGGTGGGAACACCTACCTTTACGTTGCCCTTTCTCTTAAGCTCGCTTTCTATATTATCTGTCCAGTCCTTAAGCTGCTGGAGTGAAAGGTGAGGACAGCCGATGAAGCAAAGCTTGGGAGCAGCGTCAGGCTTTTTCCAGATAACGGGATAGTTTTTCTGTACTCTTTCCAGCTCTGCATCGTCGATGATGTATTCCTTAGCACCCTCAGCGATGAGCTTTTCACCCATTTCCACTGCTTCGGGAGTGAGGTTTTCGATGTGGTAAAGACCTACTGCACCGTTTGATGCTGTGGCTGCACCGAAGTCCTTAAGGTATGCGCAGGCGGAGTCGTTAAGCTCTGTGCCGATCCATTTGTCGAGGCCGACTACATAGGGAACATCCTCCATAACCTTCATACCGATAGCCGAGCCTAAAAGCTGAGCCTCGGGCTTCTTTTCAGTCTGAACCTTGATTACCCATGTGGCTTTTCTGCCCTCATCGGTAAGAAGACCGAAATAGGGAACATAGCCTACGATAGAGCCCATGATGTCGATGATACCTGAGTTACGGTTACATCTGGCACCGAGAACTGAGTTAGCGTAAACTACAGCGCTGGACTCTGCCCAGGAGAGAACATCACCCTTTTTGGGTTTATTTCCTACCTCGTCCATATAGCAGGTGCAGGTGAAGGCATCATTATTGAGAAGGCCGAGCTTCTGAAGCTGATCCTCATAGAAGCTCTGCTTTGTGTACATAAATTTATTGAAAATAAGGTTCTGAAGGAAGTTTGCGGGAACCTTTTTATCGATAGGACGGGGGTCAACGGAGAATTTCTGGCCTGAAATAACGCCTGCATCGAGAATGGTCTGCATAAGGTCGTAAACGGGAGACATTACCTTAAGACCGAAGGATGTAACCAGGTGGTTATAGTCAGAGGTGATGGGTACTAATTTTTCGGCACCGAAGGCTTCACCGTACATAACGAGGGTTTTCATAACCTTCGCCATAACTTCGCCCTTTGAGCCGTCAAGTATTTCCTGCTGCTGCTGTGTAAGAATCATAGTTTTATTCTCCTTTACTTAAATTTTCATAGCGATATCCCATGCGCCCCAGATAACGGTACGGAGGTTGCCGACTTTGGCAGCGTCACCGATAACATGAACGTGCTTTGCTTTGGGTGCTACGGGAGTGGGAACGTAACCTACGGACATAATTACGCTGTCTGCTTCGATGTCGAAGGTGTTTCCGTCCTTACCCTTTGCCACTACCTTGCCGTCAGCGATTTCGCATACTGAGGTTTCAAGGTGTACGGGTACATTATAGGTTTTGAAGAAATCACGAAGGAAGGATGTGTTGGCAAGACAGATGCCGGGTGTGGTGATAAGGTCATCCTGCATTTCGATGATGGTGGGCTTTTTGCCCTGAAGGTAAAGATCATAAGCGATTTCACAGCCTGTAAGACCGCCACCGATAACGGTAACCTTTTCGCCTACTTCCTTTTCACCGAGGAGGTATTCTACAGCTTCGATGGCTGTATCTGCACCCTTGACGGGAATCTTTCTTGCCTTGGAGCCTGTAGCTACGATAACCTCGTCAGCACCGAGAGAAGAGATATCCTTGATTTCGGTGTTCATCTTTATTTCGATATCGTGGCAGGAAAGCTCACGGATGTACCATTTGATAAGGTCTCTGTCCTTTTCCTTGAATGAGGGAGCAGCTGCTGCGATGAATACACCGCCTAATTTGTCAGTCTTTTCGTAAAGAGTAACCTTGTGACCTCTCTTGGCGCATACGATAGCAGCCTCCATACCGCCGATACCGCCGCCGATAATTGCGACCTTCTTTGATTTTTTAGCAGGAACTATCTTATATTTCTTTGACTGCATGGTTTCGGGGTTAAGAGCGCAGCGGGCAAGACCCATAGTGTCGAGAAGGTCCTGAGTGTTTGCGTGACCCTTTGATGAGGAGAAGTTGAAGCAGCCGCTGTGACAGCAGATACAGGGCTTGATTTCCTCGAGTCTGCCGTCGATGAGCTTGGTTACCCATTCGGGGTCGGTGAGGAACTGACGTGCTACACCTACACCGTCGATTCTGCCTTCGCCGATAGCCTTGGCGGCTACGTCAGGCTCCATACGGCCTGCACATACCACGGGAATGTCAACGAATTCTTTGATGTGCGCTACGTCGTCAAGATTACAGTTCTGGGGCATATACATGGGAGGATGTGCCCAGTACCAGGAGTCGTAGGTGCCGTTGTCAGCATTAAGCATATCGTAGCCTGCATCCTGGAGATACTTTGCAGCTCTTTCTGATTCGGGCATTGCACGGCCTACCTCTGTGTAGTCCTCACCGGGCATAGCACCCTCGCAGAAGCCCTTCATCTTTGACTCTACGGAGTAACGGAGAGATACGGGATAATCTGCACCGCAGGATTCTTTGATAGCCTTTACTACTTCTGCTGCGAAGCGGTATCTGTTTTCAAAGGAGCCGCCGTATTCGTCGGTTCTCTTGTTAAAGAATTCGATAGCGAACTGGTCGAGAAGGTAACCCTCGTGAACGGCGTGAACCTCTACACCGTCTACACCTGCATCACGGCAGAGCTTGGCGGTTTTAGCGAAGGCTTCGATGATTTCGTGAATCTGCTCTTTGGTCATTTCGGGGCAGATGATGTCGTGAGCCCAGCGTGAACGCTGAGGAGAGGGAGAAGCAAGCTCGTGTGATGTGTCGAGGATAGGTTTAACGAGAGCACGGGTGAACTTATTTTTATGTAAGGGAGCTACAAGCTCTGTGATAGCCCAGCTTCTGCCCATACCTGCAGTGAGCTGAACGAAAAGCTTGGCGCCTGTTTTATGTATTTCGTCCATGAACTCTTTGAGTTCTTCGAACATTTTAGGATTCTGCCAGAGCCATTTGCCCCAGAAGGTGTCACGAAGAGGAGCGATACCGGGGATGATAAGACCTACATTGTTATTTGCTCTTTCGAGGAAAAGCTTTGCTGCCTCTTTATCGAAGTGACAGCCGCCCAGTTCAAACCAGCCGAAAAGAGATGTACCGCCCATAGGGCACATTACGATACGGTTTTTGATTTCAACATTACCGATTTTCCAGGGAGTGAACAGAGCTTCGTAATTTTTGTCGATGTTGTTCATATTTCTTTCCTTTCGCAGTAAATTGTCTTTGCCGAAGGCTTCCGTACTTACTTCAGCGTACAGAGCTATTATATAACTATACCATATAAATGTCAATGATATTTGTCGCAGGGAAACCACACATTATAATGAAAAGCTATGTCTCAGCAAACGGTTGACTTTTTTGAGTGCAAGACGCTAAACGCAAAATGACGGTCGCGTATGTACAAAGATTTGAAAACAAGCTGTACTGCCGCAGATTTATTTATGATATAAAAGAATGTTTTGATTGTAAAATATTTTATAACAACCGTATCTGTGAAAAAATAATTATCAGTCTGTTTGTTTTGGCGGTGTATCACTTCCGCCTTTCCGAAGCTTTTCACGCCCGTTCAGCGTTTTGCACTTAACGTTTAAAAGCAGTCATTGTTTGGTACAGAGCCTGATGCAAAAACAGCCCCCACCGTAAGTGAGGACTGTGACAAGAAAACTCAGTAATCAGACAGCTCCCGCTCTTTCGAGCATAATATATGCTGCCATGGATGTTCTCGCGCTGTCAGCATTATAAAGGGGCCAGCTGTGTTTTTTGATGAGGGCACTGTATTCGGTCATATATGTCACTACTCTGTCAAGATCGTTCATAACCGCTGCGGCATAAACATTTGCGCCCCAGTAGAAATCGTCGGGGTAGTCGAATCTTTCCCATTCGAAGCTGTCGCAGAATTTACCGTAAAGGCTCTGCGCTCTTTTGGTATCGGGCTCTATAACACCGCAGATTATGGGGAAAAGCTGAGATGTGGCAAATCCCAGGAGAAAATCTTTGTAGGTATGCTGACATAGGCGGCGATACCGGGTCTGTAGTATCCGCCGACGAAATGCCAGAGCTTACTGTTTATGTTTTCTTTTACGGTCGTAATGAGAGCTTTGCAGTCGTCACGCATATCGGTGAATTCATTTCTGCCGCTGAGAACTATCTCCTCGAAAATTCCTGCAGCTGCGATGGCACCCTCATATACCTCGCAGTTATCCATGAGATATTTTACTCTGTGGTTGGGCTTGGCATAGGTCAGACCGTTCTGCAGATTCGAAAAGATAACATCGGTGATTCTTTTCAGGTCATCGGTGTGGGCGATTAGATAATCGCTGTCACCTGTTTTAAGGAAATACTTATACACTACCGTAAGGAAGGTGGCGGCATAGGAGTCTGTCGTATCGTAGGAGTCTGCATTGTCAGGCTCAGACACAGCCTCGCTTTCGATTCTGCCGTCCTTCATTGTGATTACATAGTCGTAGATAGTGCCGTCGAGACCGTTGAAATCCTCTTCGGCAGTGTTCAGATGACTGAAGTGCCAGTCCATATATTTAACTACATTATCAGCATACTTTTCTGCATTGTCGAGCAGAGCCAGAGCTGCAAAATCTGCGAAATAGGGGTTCATTGTAAGCCTGCCGTTTTTCGCATAAGTCATAGGTATAGCTCCGTTTTCCAGCTGTAAGGAAGCAAGCCACTCGGTTTCGCTTTCGTAAATTTCTCTGAAAAGAGCTATGTTTTCCTCGGTGGCGACAGCATCAAAGCCTTCTGCCTTTTCGAGGTCGGGTGCATCGAAGGGGATACCCAGAAGACTCATAACCGCGAAACATACTGACATAAAAAAGGATATAACTGCTTTCATAAATATGTAGCACCTCACTGCATTTCTTTTATCAGATTATAGCATAAAGGAAAATTAAGGTCAACTGTGACTTTCGGTGAAAGAGTATTTGTAATATTTCTTAAGTTTTTCTGAAAAAAAGAAAAATTTAGCGAATTTTTATTGACACTTACCTTTATAATTGTTACACTAAAGTCGGTTATTTTTAGCCTTTTGATATTTTGATTATAAGGTGATATGATATGTTTACCAATGTACTTGATTATCTTGACCTCAGTGTAGCACAGTATGCGGAAAAAATCGCACTGTCCGACAGTAAAAATCAGGCAACCTACAAAGAGCTGGATGCTCTGTCCGATTCCATAGGTACTGCCGTTATAGAAAAATGTAAAAGTAAAAATGCTCCCGTGGTCGTTTTCATTGACCGTAATATCGAAAGCGTTATCTCCTTTATGGGTATAGCAAAAAGCGGTAATTTCTATGTTCCCGTGGACCGTCAGCTTCCCGTGAAAAGAGTGGAGCTTATCGTGAAAACTCTCAGCCCCGTGGCTGCAGTTATGTGGGAAAGAGATAAAAAAATCCTCGATGAAATCGGCTTTGAGGGCGAAAGAATCCTTTATGAAGAGGCTACGGCCTATCCCGCTGACAGAGAAAAGCTTTCCGGTGTCAGAGAAAAAGCCATCGACACCGACCCGCTTTATGCTATCTTTACTTCAGGCTCCACAGGCGTACCCAAGGGTGTACTTGTATGTCACAGAAGTGTTATCGACCTTATCGAAAACTTTAAGGTTACCTTTGATTTCGATGAGACAAGAGTTTTCGGTAACCAGGCACCCTTCGATTTCGATGTGTCGGTAAAGGATATTTATTCATGTATAAGAAACGGTGCGACCATGCACGTTATTCCGAAGCTTTTCTTCTCATTCCCCGCTAAGCTTATAGCCTGCATAAATGAAAGAAAAATAAATACGGTAATCTGGGCTACCTCAGCTCTGCGTATTATGGAAAACCTCAATGCTTTCGAAAAGACACTTCCCGAAACACTCAGAACAGTTATGTTCTCAGGTGAGGTAATGCCCAATAAGGTTCTCAACTACTGGAGAAGCAAGCTTCCCGAGGTTAATTACGTAAACCTTTACGGTCCGACGGAAATTACCTGTAACTGTCTTTACTATAAGGTGGACAAGCCCTTTAAGGATGAGGATGCTCTTCCTATCGGTATTCCCTTTAAAAATACGGATATACTTCTTCTCGACGGTGACAAGCTCATTACCGAGCCCGGCGTGAAGGGTGAGATCTGTGTAAGAGGTACCTCTCTGGCTCACGGATACTACAATAATCCCGAAAAAACAGCAGAGGCCTTCTGTCAGAATCCGCTTAACAAGGTTTATCCCGAGCTTATTTACCGCACGGGCGACCTGGCAAAATACGGTGAGGACGGACTCATTTACTTCGTTTCCCGTAAGGATTATCAGATAAAGCATATGGGTCACAGAATCGAGCTCAGCGAGGTAGAAATCGCCGTAAACTCTCTTCCTTACATCGAAGCCGGCTGCTGTATTTATGACAAAAAAAACGAGCAGATAGTTCTTTTCTATCAGTCGGAAAAGGAATGTGAGAGAGAGATTATGCTCGACGGCTGTAAGCTCCTTCCCAAATATATGATGCCTAACCGTATGATTCATTTCACTTCACTTCCTATGACCAAAAATGCAAAGATAGACCGAGTGAAGCTGAAAGGGGAGTATCTGGGTGATGACTAAAATAAAAAGCCCTGAGGAATACAATTCTCTCGTAAAAGCTTTCCGTGCCCGTAAGGGTAAGCCGCTTACCAACTGCTTCCTTATGCCTGACGAGCTTTCTTCTCTCATTTCTGAGGGCAGGCTCTGTGCCGAGGAAAGTGAAAACTGGCTTCTGCTTGTCTGCGACAGAGACGATTATCACAGCCTCTTTTACTACGCCTCAGAGGATGCAGACACGAAGACAGTGGCTGAATTTCTGCAGAAAATCAGAGACAAGGATATTTTCACCGATATAGTCACCCGTCAGGGAAGAGGCGACAGTGCCACTCCCGAAAAGCTCATAAAAGACGGTGTGGCAGAGAAATATAAAACCTATCAGCGTATGCAGTTATCCGTGAAGGATATCGACTTCTCCGCTGTGAGCACAGCTTTACCCGATGGGTACAGAATGTGTACCGATTACTGTGACTGTGAAAAGCTCAGCTCTCTGTGGAGAGAAACCCTCGATGAAAAAAGCACTCCGCTTCCCGGATGTGATGAGCTGAAAAAGCTCTCTGAGGAAGGTCACCTTTTAACGGTTCTCGACCCCTGCGGTGAGCTTTCTGCCGTGACAGTTCTTTCCGTAGGCGGCAAACAGGCACTGGTGCAGCACCTGGCTGTTTCACCCCTTCACCGAAGAAAAGGTCTGGCCGCGGCACTTATGAACCGATGCTTCCTTTCGGCTAAGGAGGAAGAGCTTACGGTTTTAAGGCTGTGGGTGGACTGCGAAAATCTGTCAGCTGTCGCATTGTATGACCGACTTCTTTTTCAGAAGGACGGCATGTTATGCGAACAATTATATATGAAAGGATTTTAATTATGAAAGAAACACTTTTAACCATTCTCCGCGAACTCCGTGCAGATGTTGATTTCGAAAACGAAACAGCTCTCGTAACTGACGGTATTCTTGACTCCTTTGACATCGTGTCACTCGTGGCAGAGCTCAATGCAGAGTTCGACATCACCATCGGTGTCGATGATCTCGAGCCCGAAAACTTCGACACAGTCGACGCTATGCTTCAGCTCATCGAGGAGCTCGCAGACTGATTAAAAAAAACGGCGCTGTCTCTTTTCGGACAGTGCCTCGTTTTGTCAAAAAAATGGAGGTAAAACCGATTCTATATCGGCAGAAAAGCTATGACTTTAATATCTGTTGAATTCGCTTTGTTCTGGCTCGTCACAGCACTGCTTTATTTCGTGTTTCCCCTTAAGCATCGCTGGACGGTGCTTTTAGGCTCGAGCCTTCTCTTTTATTTCTTCGGAGGAATAGGAACAGGCTATTTTATGCTTCTGACGGTGGCTGTCGTTTATGTGACGGGTCTGATGCTGGATAAGCATAATAACGCGCACAAAGATTATCTGAAAAATCATCCCGAAATGACCAGGGATGAAAAGAAAGCACTCAAACAGAAGGTGCAGAAAAAGAAAAGACTCATCCTTTCTGCAGGTCTTACTGTATCCTTTGCCTTTCTCGTTTTTCTGAAATATTTCAATTTCCTTTCCGAGCAGACATTTTCTCTTTTCTCTCTTTTCGGTATACAGGGAACTGCTCCGAAAATCGACTTAGCTCTGCCTCTGGGTATCTCCTTCTACACCCTGCAGGCTACAAGCTACATCGTCGACATTTACAGAGGTAAGCTTGCGGCGGAAAAGAACATCGCCAAGATGACTCTTTTCGTTTCCTTCTTCCCTCAGATTATTCAGGGACCCATCGGACGCTTCGGCCATATGGCACCTCAGCTTTTCGAGGGACACCGATTTGATTTCCGAGAGGCGAAATTCGGTGCACAGCTTTTCCTTTGGGGTCTTATCAAAAAGCTTACTCTTGCCGAATATATGGGCATAATAGCCGATGAGGTTTTCGGAAATTACACGGAGTATAAGGGTCTTATCATTCTTTTAGGCTCTATGGTCTACGGCGTACAGGTTTATGCCGACTTCTCAGGCGGTATGGATATGATAAGCGGTGTGGCACAGGTTTTCGGCATAAAAATGGCTGTCAACTTCGAGCGTCCGTACTTTGCGCGTTCCGTTTCCGAATTCTGGAGAAGATGGCACATCACTCTCGGTGCATGGATGAGAGATTATGTTTTCTATCCGCTCTCTCTTTCGAAAGCCT
>CALCHE010000084.1 GCA_937901145.1 uncultured Clostridia bacterium | reverse complement strand
TTTTACCACCTTATTGATGTCCGTCCATATAATCGCCGAACATACTTCTGAATTCGTCTGTGTTACTTCCGTCAGTATTTTTCATAATAAGATCAGGCATTACGGCAACACCGCTTTTTCCACCCTTTTTGCCCTCAATGAGAACTAACCAGGGTGCTTTACCCTCAGTCTGTTTGACAAAGCGGATCTTTTTAACCTCAACTCCGCCCTTTCGCATACTGACGATAATATCACAAAGCCTTTCAGGTCGGTGACACATACAGAAGCGACCTCCGTATCTGAGAAGCTTAGTGGCTGCTTCTACAGCATTATCCACCGTACAGGTCACCTCGTGTCTGGCTATTCTTTCAGCCTCACTGATACTTTCGATACCCGTACCTACAGGCTTATAGGGAGGGTTCATCGTCACGAGATCAAAGCTACCCTCGGGAAGAACACCCTTTAGAGAGCGAAGATCACAGTTAACGGGAATTATCCTATCCTCAATGCCGTTATGGCAAAGAGATTTTTCGACCTGTCCGATAGCCTTGGGCTGAATGTCGATGGCATAAATCTTATTTGTTTCACCCTTACACCATATAATCGGAATGATACCGCAACCAGTCCCCATATCACAGGCTATATCTTTTCGTTTCAATGAAGCAAAATTGGCAAGGAGAATAGCATCTGTGCCGAAGGTATGAGAATCAGAAACCACTATCTCCATCTTATTTCCTAAAGGTTCGATTTTTTCATCGGGGGCAAGATTAACCATAAAATATTCTCCTTTCACAAACATACCTTTTAATTATAACATAACTATGTAAAAAAATAAAGTGCTCTCATCAAAGAAAAAACTGTCCGATTCTCATCAAAGAAAAAACTGTCCGATTTAAAATCAAAAGCGGACAGTTTCATTGTTATCAGTCTTCCATATACTTCTGGATGATTTTGATTGCATCACCGAGAGTTTCGAGATTAGCAACCTCGCGGTCAGGAATTTCTACATCAAATTCATCCTCAATCGCAACAGCAATATTGATGAGTTCGAGTGAGTTAAGACCGAGATCACTTCTAATGTTTGTATCCTCAGTAAGCTTTTCGGGATCGATAGAAACATAACGGCAGATAACTTCTCTCATTTTATCAAGCATTATTTTATCCTCCTTAAGAATAATTCTTTAATATAATATACCAAAATCAATTATTTTGCAATAGTTTTTGTGTATCTGTCAATAACTTTTTGTCTGATGACCTTTCTGGTGGAGTTCTTTTCAAACTCTTCGAAGGATACATAGACATTCTGTACCTTTCTGTAGGAGGGCTGACCCTTGTTTGAATCGGAAACATCAGCCTTAGTCTTTGCAACGATTTCCTCGTCGCTCATACCCTTAAAGTACTCCCTGTTCACATAAATTGCTGCTGACATAATAACGGCCTCCTTGCCGGTTGCAGTTATGATGTTCTCTTCGAAGGCAACGGTTTCAACTGCGTAGGGAAGGTGCTCCATAATGTTGCTTTCAACGGTTTCAGGGAAGATATTTTCACCGTTAGGCAGGATGATAAGGAATTTCTTTCTGCCTGTGATATAAAGCTCGCCGTCCTCGTCAACTCTTCCATAGTCGCCTGTCTTGAACCAGCCGTCCTCTGTAAATGAAGCCTTGGTAGCCTCTTCGTCCTTATAATATCCCTGAGTTACATTATCACCCTTGACCTGGATTTCGCCGATACCGTCTTCATCGGGGCTGTCAATTCTGAACTGTGCTTTTGGGAATGCACGGCCGGCACAAAGAGGTTTTTCCTTACCGTTTTTGTGAAGAGTGATTGTGGGAGAGGCTTCAGTCATACCGTAACCGGAAATAATATTGAAGCCAAGCTCGGAAAGGAACTTGATATGGTCACCTCTTGCAGGAGCACCGCCACAGGACATTGTAGGGAACTGACCGCCAAAGTTTTCCTTGATCTGTTTGAAAACGACGGGACGGATATCAATACCGACTTTGAGCAGCTTGTTGCTTATCTTAATCATCTTGAGCATTATATCAAGCTTACCGCTTGCCTCTGCCTTTGCACGGATACCGTTATAGATTGCCTCGAGAATAAGAGGCACAACAGCCATAGCTGTGGGCTTGAAGTCGTTGATATTGGGAAGGATGTTCTTAAGGCTGTCATTGATGTAAATTACACCGTACATATAAATAGCAGTAAGAATACTGCAGGAAAGCTCATAAACATGGTTCATGGGAAGAATGGACATAGTGGACTGCTCAGGTCCGAGGAACTCTAAAAGTCCGTCAACGTTTGATGAGAAATTGAAGTGAGTGAGCATAACGCCCTTGTTTGTACCTGTAGTACCCGATGTGAATACGATAGCAGCGAGCATATCGCCTGTAATTTCCTTATCGATAAAACGTCTGTCCCCTGCTTCAACGAGCTTTTTACCCATTTCTGCGAGTTCGTCAACAGTAAGGAATTTACCGCCCTCGGATTTTGCACCGGGAGTCATATTAAAGCAGTACTGACAGCGGTCATCCTGTTCCACATGGAATTTAGCAGTTTCTTTGTAGTTTTTACTGTGGCAGAGAGCTACTGCGTCACCCTTTGAAACAAGCATACTGATATCCTTGTCAGAAAGCTCCTTATCGATGGGAACGGCCACACCGCCACCGCATACTATGGCATAGAACATTACGATATAGCTGTAAGAGTTTTCACTGACGATACCGATGTGCTTCCCGCCAAGACCCATTTCATAAAGTGCGGTACCTACATATCTTACTCTGTCGTGGAATTCTTTAACTGTGTAGCATACATCCTGTTTTTTTATCTTTTCCACTACGGCGACTCTGTCACCGAAAGCCTCACTTCTTACAAACATTTCCTTGATTGTGGAACAGGGGCCCATATTGTGGAGTTTAGTTCTGAGTTTGGCGATTTCTTTTTTTTCTTTTTTGCTGTGCTGAATAGTCATTTCTTAAGCTCCTTAAATATTACATTTTATTATCACATTTTATTCCAGACACATATCGAGAAGCTCACCGATTTTGATGTCAGGATTTTCGATACCCGTAAGGATAACCTTCACTGCATTTTCGTGAAGAGCCTGAATCTGTTCTTTGTTAGAAAGCTTTACGCGGTACATATAGTTGAGGTTAAAGCCCTTATCACGGGGATCCGTGGAACAGATAACATAAAGAGGTGTGAAATATCTGCCCAGATCATAGGTTCTGAAATCCAGCTTAAGTCCGTGATCTCCCAAATCAAAGGGAACGGGAATCCATGAGAACATAAGACAGGCAGGTCCCTGGATAAGTCCGTAGTTAAATATATCTCTTGACATATCACGGGCGGTGATGTAGGGATACTCGGAATGACGGTAAAGCTGACTTCTTACATAAGTATATTCGTTCACACCGTCCATGAAGGTTTTATCCTCACTGATGATAGTACGCACCTGGATAGGCTGAGCAAGACATCCGCTCATATTCTTTTCCTTAACAGTGGAACGCTTGGAGCACATAGCCATCATAAATACATCTTCAGTACGGTAGTTAATAGCGGATGCATGACAGCGAAGTCCGAACATAAAGAGGCTTTCGGGAGCAATACTGTTTTTGATACAGAAATCAAGTATCTTTTCAGCATCCTCCGTAGCGATATGACTGCTTATCATATTGCATTTATCATAAATCGGATTATATGCAGCAGGCACACGGAGATTCGGATTCTTTTTCTTCTTTCTCATTTTTTCGAGGAAGGCAGGACCGTGAACACCTGCATAGAAGGGCTCTCCGCCTTTGGAGAAATAATCTCTGTAGAAGGATTCGTGCTTCTTCTGCTTCTTTTCATTGGTTATTCTTACGAGCTCTTCCTGTATGTATTCCTCATAGGAATCGAGAGGCTTAGGCATTTCTGTGCCGTAACGGAGATGACGGTAAACAGAAATGAGATCCATATAGAAAATCATGGAGCCTAAAGCATCCATATTCATATGGCTTACATTAAAATAAATACCGTTTGTTCCGTTGGCGTTTTTGAAGAAAATAATTCTGAAGCATTCGTCCTTGAGAAAATAAACAGGCTTCTGCGCATCAACACCGAAAAATTCCTCCTGCTGCTTTTCGTCACGGAAATATTTGTAGGGCACCTTAGTCATTTTGAAAGAAGGAAGAAAATACTGCTTGATTTTTTTGTCTACCTTTGTAAAGCGAAGACGAAGAGAATCATTTCTTTCAAATTCGATATTAAGAGCCTTTGTAAGAAGGTCAAAGTCCATATCGATATCGACTGCGAAGCTTGTGGGTATCTGAGTCAGCTGCTTACTGAAGCTGTACTTAACCATAAGGTAAACAGTCTGCTGCGACGGTATAAGATCATAATATTTTTCGGGTGTGTATTTTTTCATATACTACGCCTTCCTTCCCATTATATTTAGCTATATAATAATATCAAAAACAAATGTAAAAGTCAATGAAAAAGCCTCAATTTGTGTTACACTTTGTCAGAAATGCATCATGGTGATGCTAAATGTAATATTCATGCTTTGTTTTTGTTAACAAACTATTTCAAAAAGGCAACAAAAAAGCTACCGGGTTACACGGTAGCCTGTTATTCAGTTTCTTCCTGAGCCACGACGGGAATATCCGCCACCGTGCTTAGAATCAGAATTTCTTTTAAGGTCTGTCATTTTTTCATCGCTGACCTGTTTGAAACGGGCCATCATATCCTCAAAAGACATAGAGTCGTTACTCTGTTTAGGCTGACCCTGCCATACATTGGCACGTGCAGGTCTTTCGCTTTTGCGTGGAGGACGGGCGTTTTCTTTTTTAGGTGTCTCTGCTGCCTTTCTTATGGAAAGACTGATTTTACCCTCTTCGGAAATACCGACAACCTTTACCTTTACATCCTGACCTTCCTTAAGAAAATCTTTGATATCCTTTACAAAGCTGTTCGATACCTCAGAAATATGTACCATACCGCTTTTGCCGTCGGGAAGACTTACAAAAGCTCCGAAAGCTGTGAGACCTGTTACTTTACCTTCAAAAATTGCGCCAACTTCAATCATAAAAAGACCGAATCCTCCTAAAATATTAACCCTGATTACTCACCGAAGGATGAGTTATAATACACCTTTTCACCCGGCTTACAATAGCCGTACTCTTCACGGGCAATTTTTTCAAAATATGCCTGATGATTTTCTTCTTTAAGGGTTTCGGAAATTTCGGAGCTCTCCACACTTACGGAAGTAGCAAGATTTTCAATCTCGTCCGCCTCACGGTTATATTCGGCAGCACGGGCATAGTTAGTCACACACTGTGAAAAAAGCAGTGCGGTAAATACGACGGCTACAAAAATCATAACAATATGAACTGTTTTAATTTCCCGTTTTTTACTTTTTTTTGCTTCACTGAAACTTCTGACCGCCAAGCAAATTCACCCCTTAAAAAACTCAGTGCATAACCGAAAATACACCTACTGTTAATTATACAGATTTGTTTTTATTTTTCAAGAGTATTTTGCTAATATTAGAAAATTTTTTTGATTTTTTTACTATATTTTTACTGTCAGAGACCAAATTTCTCTGAGCTGACAGTTTATCTTTTAAAAATGACTGTATTCTCCGTACTGAAATGAAAAACGGTCTGAATATAAATTTCAAAAAATTTCTGATAAGACTGAGATTTTTACCGTAAATTCCGAGTAAATATTTCCCGAAAGAAAAATGAAGTGCCACCGCTCCGAAAAGCTCGGCAAGCATAAGATTCATTCTTACCTGTCCAGAATTATAAAGCACCATAAAGAAAAATGATACAAGAGAAGCGATAACAAAATATAAAGTATCGAAAAAAACATACACACTTTTTCTTTCGCCGAAAAGCATTCTTACCGCACTCACTGCATCATATATGATACCCAGTAAAACTCCTGAACCTACTGCTCTGCAGAATACGGTCACCTGATTTACGAGCGGCTCGGAATAATTCATCGGAATACCTTAGAGAAAAATGAGGTGCTTTTAGGCAGATTTTCGAGATAAGTGAGTGAAGACACATTACCGTCGATAGAGAGCTCACCTGTATCCGTATTCAGCACACTGATATGAAGTCCCTCTCCCTTTACCGTCAGCTCACCGTAATCAGTATATGCAGTTATCAGATTTTCGTCAAAGGAATCTACATCCGTAACTCCGCTTAAGGTAAGCTGACTTCTGTCTTTCAGAATAAGACTGTGGGGCATTTTGATTTTATTTTCGGTCATAAAAAAACCTCCTTCGGAAAAAGTTTATTCCGTAAGGAGATTTTATATGTCACAGATCAGATAATTTCGTACATCAGACCTGCATCGTTTTTGGTAGCGTGCTCCGTAACGATAAGCACACGGGCTTTGAGGAGATTTTCGCCCATCTGTATTTCAATTACATCGCCTACCTTCACGTCGTAGGAAGCTCTTGCAACCTTACCGTTTACTGTGACGTGCTTGGCATCGCACACTTCATTAGCGATGGTTCTGCGCTTAATAAGGCGTGAAACCTTAAGATATTTGTCCAGTCTCATTTCGATCACCAAAAATTCAGGACTGCTTCGAAAAGCAGTCCGAATAAGCTGAAAATTAATTATTTAACAGCGTTCTTAAGTGCTGCGCCTGCCTTGAATGAAGGAAGCTTTGCAGCTGCGATTTCGATAGCTTCGCCTGTTTTGGGGTTGTGGCCTGTTCTTGCTGCTCTTTCCTTAACTTCGAAAGTACCGAAGCCGATAAGCTGAACCTTGTCACCCTTAACGAGAGCTTCTTCGATGGAAGCGAGAACTGCTGTGAGAGCTTTGTCTGCGTCCTTCTTTGAGATTTCTGCCTTTGCTGCAACTGCATTAATTAATTCAGTTTTATTCATTTTTGTTTTCCTCCAAAAATATGATTTTATTTTCCACGGGATCATTCCCGATTGGATACTAAGTTTTTCTTCGCCTGAAGCCACAGTTTGTCCAGCTCTTCTATAGTAGAGCTTTTCATATCTATGTTTCCTTCAGCGGCGAGTCTTTCTACCTCGAGAAAGCGTGAGATAAATTTTTCCGTAGAAAGATTAAGTGCTTCCTCTGAGTCAACATCAATAAACCTTGCAACATTGACACAGGAGAAGAGAAGATCACCGAATTCCTCGGTTATGTCGCTCTGTGCACCTGACTTCATCGCTTCCTTAAGCTCTGCGATTTCGCTTTCAAGTGCCTCGAATGCTCCGTCAACAGTTTCCCAGTCAAAGCCTGCTTTTTTGGCTTTCTGCTGAATTTTCTGACTTCTCATCAGTGCAGGAAGCTCTTTAGGTACCTTCAGCATAGAAGATCCCTGGGTTTTCTGTCCCTTGCTCTTTCGCTTAATGTCGTCCCAGTTACTGAGCACATCGTCAGTGCCGTTTACCTTGACTCCACCGAAAACGTGAGGATGACGCTCGATAAGCTTTTTGCAGATGCCGTCACAGACATCGGAGAAATCGAAAGAACCGATTTCCTTTTCAATCTGTGCGTGGAAGACTACCTGCAGAAGAACATCGCCAAGCTCTTCCTCGAGTAAGATTTTATCTTTTTTATTGATAGCCTCGATGACCTCGTAGGTTTCCTCAATGAAATCCTTTTTTATGCTTTCGTGAGTCTGCTCTGCATCCCAGGGACATCCGCCGGGAGCACGGAGAACAGCCATAATCTCAAGCAGATCATCAATGCTGTATCTGTCTTTGAAAGTAAAATTTTCCATCTCATTTACCTCATTGTTCCTATTTTAACCTAATAATCCAAATTTTGCAAGGACTTTTGCAATTTTTTCTCCTTTTGGAAGCATTTCTATGTCATCTTTCACAATTCCTTTAAGCAAAAGTATAGAAACTGCATAAAAAACTGCTCCCACGCCTACTGCTAAAACAGTTGTAAGACGACTTTCGACAGATAAAACGTCAACTAAAAGGTAGTTGGCACCCCATGCACCTACACCGCACATAAGCGCAGCAAGGAAGGGCTTTAAAAAAACTGAGACAAGATTTATCTTTACATCAACTGTTTTTGTAAGAATATTATAGTTAATCAGAACCATTACAATGTAACATATTGTAGAGCTGATGCAAGCACCCTTTATATTGATTTCAGGGTTTGCAATCATAATAAAGTTCAGTGCAATTTTTATAACGGCACCTATTGACATAGTAACAATGGGAACCTTGGTTTTACCTACCGCCTGAAGCATATTCGTAAGAGGCGATGCAAGAGCAAAGAGAGGGACTGCAAGACCGTAGACAAACATCATCGGTGCTGCGGCAGGAGCGAATTCGGGATTATTGCCGCCGTAAAGAAGGGCGAGTATGGGCTCAGCCAGAACTGCAATACCGATACCTGCAGGCATAGCGATAAGCATAGCCACACGCATAGCCGACTCTACACAGAGCTTGATATCGCTTTTGTTCTTTGCTGTCCACGCTTTGGAAAGAACAGGGATAGCACTGATGCCGAGAGTCAGGGTGATGGTAGGAATGAGATTTTTTATATTGATTACCGAGCCGTGCATACCGTAAAGATAGGTAGCGATATTTTCGTCGAGAGTCTGTTCGACGGCAAGAGTAGCTCCGTACATTCCCTTGACGGTTTCGAGTCCGTTTTCCAGGGCAAGAGCCAATCGGCTTCTGATGGTAGTATCATCGATAAGATTACTAATATTAAGCACAAGAGATGATGCGGCTACAGGAATAGAAATTCTGAGAATACTGCTTCTGATATTTTTGTTAGTATCGGCAGCAGGAGAATTTACGAGCTCTTCCCTGGTAAAGCCAAAGCCTTTTTTCTTATATCTTACGAAAAGATAAACAAGTCCGAGAGCAGAGCCGAGAGTAACGCCTAAAATGGCGACAGCAGCACCGTAAGGATAAATAGCTGCCATAGCCTCAGCCTTATCGGTAACCTCCACACCAAACAGAGTCATAGCACCGTTCACTGCATTTTCTTCATAATAAGAAATGGCACCGTTCATAAATACGTATGTGGCGGAAAGACCGAAGATAAGCTTAACAGCTGCCTCGATAACCTGCGAGACACCTGTGGGTGTCATATTATTAAGACCCTCATAATAGCCTCTGAAGGAGGACATCATACAGCAGAAAAGCACACAGGGTGCTACTGCAAGAACACTTATGTAGTTCATAGGTGCTTTAGCCGAATAAACGGAATAAGGTACAGCAATAGCCATAAGTATTACAGTACCCATAAGACCTACGAGAAAGAACAGCTTCTGGGACACCTTGAAAATAGCCTTGGCATCATTTACTCTGCCAAGCTCCATATTCTGTGATACGAGCTTTGAAACAGCGATAGGAAGGCCTGCCATTGAAATCGCATAAAGGGGTGTGTAAACAGCATAAGCACCCGTAAAATAACCGTAGCCCTCGGTACCGAGAAGGTTATTCATCGGGATTTTATAAACTGCACCGATTAATTTAACGACGATTGTAGCGATTGCAAGTACACCCGCACCCGCAAGTAAGGACTGTTTTTTTCTTTCAGCCATTATTTATCATCTCTTTTCTTAAAATCAAGTTAACTTATCCTATAAATTCATTCAGCAGTGAGCCTTCCGGAACGGCAGTTTCACCGATAGAAACGAATTTCGAAATTTTTTCTTTAAGTGCCTGTGCCGTCGGATAGTATACACTCTTTTTATCCGTGCAGTCAAGTACTTTCAGAGCAACATCCTTAAAGGCACATACCTCATAAGGATGTATAGAGTCGATTTTTATGTCTGCTCTGTCCTCAAAGGGGAACAGGTACCTGTCCTCACCCATTCTCACACCGTTCCACAGATAAAAGGTGTTTTCCGGAGAAGAATTACGGTGGTGATAATCTCTTATCAGACGTCGGACGAGTCTTATGTCCCTTTTCGTCATAAGAACATTATCACCGTCAAAGATACGTGTGGAAACGCTGACATAAATTTTCACCATCTGCTCATTTTCGAGCTGATCGGTTATCACGGGATTAAGAGCGTGGAGACCTTCGACGATGATAATATCATCCTGCTCCGCCACCGTTTCCACATAATATTCTCTCTTTTTTGACTTAAAGCTGAATCGCGGAAGTCTGCATCTGCCCTCATTCATAAGAGAATGGAGACATTCACCGATATAGTCCACATCGAGAGCTTTTACCGTCTCATAATCCACAGTGCCATCCTCAAAGAAATAAATACCTCCCTGGCTTCTGTAAAAGTCATCCAGGGAAATCATCTTTGCCTTTCTTCCTCTGCTCTCTATAGCCTTTTTCAGAAGCTTAGAGGTAGTTGTTTTTCCCGAGGATGAGGGTCCCGCCACCATCACGAGAGTTCTCCCCTCTTTGGCGCAGATTTTCTCTGCGGTGATATCTATTATATTTTTATATCTGTTTTCACTTTCCGATATTATTTTTTCAGGTGCTTCTTTAACCGAGGTGTTGATATAATCAACTGTAAGTCTGTCCATGTAATCACCCTTTAAAAATATTTGCCGTAAAAATCTTTAATCTGTTCTTTTCGCTTTATTATTTCATCAAAGGAGCCGATATATTCATAAGGGTATTTATAATTGAAAACCCTGTCGATTGAGCTGTCGTGAGGTGCTTTAAGCTTGGTTACTGCACCCGCACCCACAGCGAAAACCGAATGGATCTCCTCCATCATATAAACATTATAAAGACCCTCATAGCCTTTTTTCGCCCAACCTACATTTTCCAGATTGCCGAGACATTTACTCTGACGGTACATATAGTAAGGAATGTAGCCTTCATTAAGAAGCATCTTCTGAGTAAAAGAGAGCATTTTCGAGGCTGTTTCGCCTGAGTTTGTGCCTCTCTTTTCAGTTACAATGGTGGATGAGCGCTTAAGAGCAAGAGTATGTACAGTGATGTTTTCGGGAGAAAAGGACAGCGCCTTACGGAGAGTAGCCTCATAATTTTCCTCCGTATCCCCAGGAAGACCTGCGATAAGGTCCATATTTATGTTATTGAATCCCTTCTCTCTTGCCAGAAGGAAGGCATCTACAGTCATCTGAGCCGTATGGTTTCTGCCGATGGTTTTAAGCACATCATCGGAGAAGGTCTGAGGATTAATGCTGATACGGGTGGCTCCGCAGTTTTTTATAACCTCTAACTTTTCATCTGTAACGCTGTCGGGTCTGCCCGCTTCTATAGTATATTCGCGGACAGAGGAAACAGGAAAGCTTTCACTGATGGTATCGGTAACCTTTTTCAGAAGCTCGGCTGTAAGTGCCGTAGGAGTACCGCCACCCATATAAATACTTTCGAGAGTGAGTCCAAGCTCTTTGGCAATATCACCTGTAACCTTTATTTCTTCGCAGAGCTTTTCCACATAAGAGGGCATAAGCTTTTTCGCACTCTCATTTGAATGGGAAATAAAGGAACAGTAGCTGCAGCGTGAAGGACAGAAGGGAATGGAGATGTAAAGAGAATAGGATTTCTCAGTGTTTATTCCCATAAGCGGTGCTTCATTTTTCGCTACCATAAGGGCAAGAGAGGTTTTCTCTTCACTTACCCTGAGCTCGTTCAAAAAATACTCTACAGCCTTTTCTTCGCCCATAAAAGAAACCAGCTTTGTCATCAATTTGGCAGGTCTCACACCGGTAAGTATGCCCCAGGGAGGAGTATATGAAGTGTAGGAGCAAAGAAGCTCAAAAAGCATTATGGCTCCCTTACGCTCCAAAAAGCTTTCTTCTGTTTCATTATCCTGCTTATCGGAAAAGCAGAAATCCTCTTCTTTTAAAAGCTTTTCACCTGAAAAAGAAAGTTCAATTCTGATCTTGCCGCCGTCTGTTTCAAAAACACAGTAGTCCTCCCCTTCCTGCACCTTTTCGGCACAGAGAAATTTTTCCTCAGGGAAAAAGACACGCAGAAGATTTTCCGTTTCGTAGTGATATGAATTATTTATATTAATTATCTGCATCTTATATACCTTTCATATAAGGATTATATGCTTTTTCATAGTCAAGGTCAGACAGTCTGTCGTGACCGGGATAAACCTTATAAGAGCCCTCGAGAGCTCTGAGCTTTTTCATCGAAGACATCATTTCCTCGGTACTGCCACCCGGAAAGTCAGTTCTGCCGATGCTAAGTCGGAAAAGAGTGTCGCCTGTGAAAAGATGCTCACCGATTTCAAAGCATACACTGCCCACCGTATGACCGGGAGTATGAATAACCTTGATTTCTCCGTCGCCGAAGGGAAGAGAGTCACCGTCTTCGAGAATAATATCCGCATCAAAGGAAGGAGAAAACAATCCGAAAAGCGAAGCTCTGCTTTCCTCCGGATCCTTCAGACAGGGAGCATCCAAACGGTGAACAGCGATTTCACCGCCGAAGGCATCCTTCAGTTTCTTCGTACCGGAAATATGGTCAAAGTGACCGTGAGTAAGAAGAATATATTTAAGCTCAGTTACACCCTCTTCCTCGAGAGCCTTACGGAGCTTTACTCCGAAGGAGCCCGGATCGATAACTGCCGCGTCACCGTTCTCAGCCGTAACGATACAGCAGTTACTCATAAGCGGTGTAAGCGGACATACAGTTACTTTAACACTCATCGGTGTCACCTCTTTGTCAGTTTATTTTTTCTTCCATTCATCCGTATCCATTATGATGGTTACGGGTCCGTCATTGATAAGCTCTACATCCATATCAGCGCCGAAAACACCCTTGGCGACCTTTCTTACACCGTAGGAAAGAAGCTCGTCACAGAATTTTTCATAAAGCTCATTAGCGATGTCAGGAGGGGCTGAGCCGATAAAGGAAGGTCTTCTTCCGTGGGAAACATCAGCACAGAGAGTGAACTGTGAAACCACCAGAACCTCACCGTCAACCTTGTCTAAAGAAAGGTTCATCTTATCGTTTTCATCAGTAAAAATTCTTATCTGAGCCACCTTTTTGGCCAAAAGCTTCATTTCTTCCTCAGTATCGCCCTGAACAACACCTAAAAGGACAAGGAAGCCTTTGTCGACTTCACCTGTGATTTTACCGTCTACGGTGACTGAGGCTCTTTTTACTCTTTGTATAACTGCTTTCATATTATAAACCTGATCGCTCTGTTTCCAGAACGCCCTTAACTTTCTTCAGTTTTTCACATACACTCTTAAGATGCTCGGCACCGTTAACAGTAATGGTCATATAAATAGTACATCTGCCGTCGGAAGCATCCTTGGTGAAAATAGAATGAATCATAACGTGCATATTTGCCATAACTGCTGAAGTATCAGCAAGCATACCCATACGGTTCATACAGGTTATCGCCAAAGTTACACGGTAAGAGCTCTGTACCTTTCTGTCCCAGGAAGCATTGATCCATCTTTCAGGCTCTGCGGCCTTAGAAATGTCCTTGGGTACATTGACACACTTTTTAGTGTGGATAGATACACCGTGACCTCGTGTTATGAAGCCGATAATGTCGTCACCGGGAAGCGGATCACAGCAGCGTGAGAATTTGATAAGACAGTTATCAATTCCCTCGATAATGATACCGTCAGCACTTTTGGTCACCTTTTTCGGCACAGGCTTCACATCCACCTGAGCTTCATCCGGAGACATTTCCTTCATAAGTTTGGAATAATCATCCTTTATTCTCGGTATGATTTTATTAAGTGACAGACCGCCGTAGCCGATGGCTGCAAAAAACTCATCCACACTGTTACAGTGCTGTCTTTCGGCTATCTTACCGAGGAATTCAAGCATCTGCTTTTCGGGAAGGATAATATTATTACGCTTAAACTCGCGTTCGACCTCCGCCTTGCCCTCAGCGATGTTTTCTTCTCTTCTTTCTTTTTTAAACCAACCTCTGATTTTAGTTCTTGCCGAGGTGGTCTTTGCTATTTTAATCCAGTCACGGCTGGGGCCCTTGCCCTGCTGTGAGGTGGTCAGAATTTCGATGATTTCACCGTTATTTACCTTATGGTCGAGAGTAGTAATTCTGCCGTCAACCTTGGCGCCGATCATCTTATTACCGACAGCTGAGTGAATGGCATAAGCAAAGTCGATAATGCACGAGCCCATAGGAAGGCTGATGACATCACCCTTAGGTGTGAATGCAAATACCTCCTCAGGCACAAAGTCAGTTTTTATGGTTTTTACGATTTCTTCTACGTCATCGCTTTCCTTCTGACTGTCCAGAAGCTGTCTTATCCAGGAAAGACGCTCCTCAAATTTAACCTTGCCGCTCATACCGAGCTTATATTTCCAGTGAGCTGCGATACCGAATTCGGCAGTATGGTGCATTTCCCAGGTTCTTATCTGAACCTCAAAGGGCACACCTGCCTTACCGATAACAGTAGTATGAAGAGACTGATACATATTCGGTTTGGGAGTGGAAATATAGTCCTTGAAGCGGCCGAGAATAGGGTTGAACATATCGTGAATGATACCGAGACAGCAGTAACATTCGTAAACAGAATCGACGATAAGACGCACTGCATAAATATCGTAAATTTCATCAATGGTTCTGTTCTGCATATAGGTTTTACGGTAAATACCGTGAACACTTTTGATTCTGCCCTCGATATGGACATTCGGAACATCCTTACGGACTCTTTCGAGGATTTCATCCTTTATGGTATCGAGAAAGCTCTGACGGGACTCTACCTGTTTCTCCAGAGTTTTGGCTATTTCACCGTAAGCTACAGGGTCAAGAAAGCTGATGGCAAGATCCTCAAGCTCCTCTTTGAATGCACGGATACCGAGACGGTGTGCAATAGGAGCGTAAATTTCCAGAGTTTCTCTGGCCTTATATCTCTGCTTTTCCTCAGGCATAAACTTAAGGGTACGCATATTATGAACACGGTCGGCAAGCTTGATGATAACTACTCGTATATCTCTGGACATAGCAAGAAACATCTTTCTGATGTTTTCGCTCTGCTCTTCCTCTTTACTGGCTGAAAGAGGAATCTGACCGAGCTTAGTAACACCGTCTACCAGATGCTCCACATCTGAGCCGAAAAGTTCTCTGATTTCCTCGGCTGTGGTAGGAGTATCCTCGACTACGTCGTGTAAAAGTGCCGCACAGACTGAATCTGCATCCATACCCATATCTGCAAGAATACGGGCAACGGCAATAGGATGAATAATATAAGGCTCGCCTGAACGTCTGCGCTGCTCTTTATGAGCTTCGTCAGCTATAGCGAATGCTTTTTCGATTTTTACGATATCTTCTTTAGAAAAAGTTTCTTTTACAGTTGCTAAAAGAGCTTCAAATTCTTTATAATAATCCATTACTGTCCCCTCCTTTACAGATACTTTTTAATGTACTTTATAATACGGGAATCCTCTAAGTTAACCTTGACAGAGGTATCCTTCAGAGTAATTTCCCCGTCTTCATTTTTCAGTATTCCCAGTTCACACAGAACATCTATAGCAGTAAGCACCGTACAGGCATTACTGCCGTCACCGCCGAGGCGGTAACAGAGAACATCGCTGTCGTATTTCCATACACCGATGCTTTTTATGTATCGGTACACATCGGCTATCGTCTGTCTTGACGGTAAGATGAAGGCGGCTTCCTTAGGCGAAAGTCGTTCCTTACGGCGCATCTTTTCATAAAGGCGTACGCTTTTCAGATATTTTTCATCGTCAGTGCCCGACATTCTCACGTCTCTTATGTATATGCTTACTCTTACCTGACCCATATATTCATTTCTTTCGAGTCTGACAGCAAGATCGAGACTGTCACCGGGAGCATAAGGGAATTCCTTTTCTGTCACACCGAAATAAAGAGCAGAAAAAGAAGTATTACCTTTTCTGAAATTAAGTCTGAGGTGCTTTCCCGAGCCGATAGACTGCACAGAGGCAAGAGTAACACCGAAAAGGCCGAACATAGGCTGAGGATTACCTGCACCGAAGGGCTCGAGTGCAGAGATAACAGAAAGAATATCCGAAGAAATAAATTCGGGCTTTAGTCGGCAGTCGAGCTCCGTTACAGGGAAAGGCATCTCTACAGTTTTGGCATAATCGGCAATTGCCTTCTTAAAAGCAGAGAGATTTTCACTTTTCATTCCGAACCCTGCAGCAAGAACGTGGCCGCCGTAATGGCTGAGAAGCTCTTTAGCACTCGAAATAGCGTCGTAAAGTGAAAAGCCTTCTATGCTTCTGCCTGAGCCTTTTGCTTCGTTTCCGTCGTCGGTAATTACGATGCAGGGCTTACCGTATTTGCTTACAAGACGTGATGCGACTATTCCTATTACACCGCCGTGCCAGTTTTTACCGGAGAAAATGAGAACTCTCTCTGAGAGCATATCCGGATTGCTTTTTATCTGTTCTTCGGCTTCAGCGGTAATTTTCTTTTCGATTTCCTGTCGTTCGTTGTTTGACTTATCCACAGTGTCAACAATAAGAGAAACCTCTCTTTCCTCGTCACCCAGAAGAAGCTCCAGAGCCTTTGAGGCGTGAGCCATTCTGCCTATGGAGTTAATTCTCGGAACGAGAGAAAATGCAACTGAGGTGGCACTAAGAGTTTTACTGTCAACACCCGCCTGCTTTTTCAGAGCGGTGACACCCATACAGGTTTCACTGTTAAGGGATCTGAGACCGTGCTTTACTATAGTGCGGTTTTCACCCGTAAGAGGTACGATGTCACCGATGGTACCGATGGTTACAAGGTCGGAGAACATCGAGAGCATCTCTTCATCATCAGCCCCCGAAAGAGCACATACCACCTTAAAGGCGACACCGACCCCCGCCCATAATTTATAGGGACAGGGACAGTCATTTCTGTGAGGGTCAACCACGGCCTCCGCGCGTGGTATTCTCTCCCCTGCTTTATGATGGTCAGTGATTACCAGCTCCATACCGAGCTCATAAATATATTCAGCTTCCTCAAAGGCAGAAATTCCGTTATCGACGGTTACAATAAGCTCAGCACCCTGCTCTTTAAGCTTTCGGACAGCTTCCTTATTAAGGCCGTAGCCTTCGCTGTTTCTGTCAGGAATGTAGGTAATGACATCGCAGCCGTTCATTTCGAAATAACGGTACATAAGAGCTGTGGAGGTCACACCGTCAGCATCATAGTCACCGTATACGGCGATTTTTTCGCCCTCATCCATGGCACGGCTGATTCTTTCCACAGCCTTATCCATATCTTTTAGCTCAAAAGGACTGATAAGAGTAGTGCTTTCGGAGAAAAAATCCGCTATTTCTACCTCATCGGTGATGCCACGTGAAACGAGAAGCAAAGCCGCAAAGGGGTCAATACCGTATTCTTCGGCTATGTCGGATGCGAGCTCTTTATCGAGAGAAGAGACTACCCATTTTTTACGGCTCATTTACCTCAGTCCTTTCTATATATTTTTTAAATCAGATTTTATAAATAATTAAATATTATATCACTTGTTTTACTCTTTTTCAATATTTTCACCGCAGTGTCTTACAATTTCTTTAAGAAAAACTGCACCGAATTTATTAAGCTTATGCTCAGATATACCTTCGATTTTTCTGAGCTGCTCCATATTTTTCGGCTTATCCATCGCCATTTTTACTACAGCATAGTCCGTAAGCACCGAATAGTCGGGCACACCGCTTTTATGTGCCAGGAGCTTACGTAGGGTTTTAAGCTTAAGAAGCAGTCTGACGTCCACATCCTGAGAGGTGGCAAAAGAGGATTTGTCGCTTTTCTCTGCAAACTTTCTTACCCTTTTTCCGTTCCATAAAACATCGGCACACTTCTCCTCGAGATAGAGACTGCCTGTTCTCTTTTCTGAAATGTAAGCGTATTTCAGAAAATGATTTATATGCTTTTCTATTTCACTTTCGGCACTGTCGCTCATCGCACCGAAGGTTTTAAGGGAATTATAGCCTTTAGAGAGTATGTATTCCGTCTCCTTACCCTTAAGAATATCGAGAATAACCTGTCTGTTTTCACATTCTCTTACTCTTTTGATGCAGGAGAAAATCTTCTGTGCAGGAAGAGTAACGTCGATGCTCATTTCATTTCCGTTACATCCTGAACAACTGTTACATTTACCCTTGGTTCGCTCACCGAAATAGCTGAGAATGTAATTTCTCAGACAGGAGGCCTTGGTAGCATAATAAATCATTTTTTCCAGCTTCTGCAGTCTGAGATGTCTGAGTGCTTCGATTTCTTCATCACTTAGCACAGGATTTTCCTCCGGATTGTCGATGAAATATTTCTGCATTCTTATATCTGAAGCGGAATAGAGAAGAACACAGTCAGCTTCATTTCCGTCTCTGCCGGCTCTGCCCGCCTCCTGATAATAGCTTTCGATGTCACCGGGCATATTATAATGAATTACAAATGAAACATTTGATTTATCTATTCCCATACCGAAGGCATTGGTGGCGATAATGATTTCTCTTTCATCCTCAATGAAAAGATCCTGATTTATTCTTCGTTCCTGTTTGGTAAGACCTGCGTGATATTTGGTAACACTGTATTTTTCCTTAAAGAGAGTTTCATAAAGCTCATCGACGGTTTTTCGCGAAGAGCAATAAACTATACCGCTTCTGCCGGAATAAAGGTCAAGATACCTTTTCAGTGCCACCAGCTTGATTTTAGGGTGAACGACCTCGAAATAAAGGTTTTCCCTGTCGAAGCCGGTTACCACTCTCTGCGGATTTATGAGACCGATAAGATTTTCTATATCATCCCTTACTCTCTGTGTAGCCGTGGCTGTAAATGCCGTCACCACAGGTCTCTCTGAAAGAGAAGAGATAAAGGTGCTTATGTCAAGATATGCTGTGCGGAAATCGTGTCCCCAATGAGAAACACAGTGAGCCTCATCAATGCAGAGCATCGAGATTTTAACCTTACTACAGAACTCCGAAAAAACAGGCGTGAGAAGTCTTTCGGGAGCCACATAAATGATTTTATACTGACCTGCCTGTGCTTTGGCATAAACAGTATTAAGCTGTCTTTCGGAAAGAGATGCATTGATATATGCACTTTTTATTCCGAGCTGAGTGAGAGCATTCACCTGATCCTTCATAAGTGAAATCAGCGGAGAAATAACCAGAGTTATGCCGTCAAGCATAAGAGCAGGCACCTGAAAGCAGATGGATTTTCCTGCACCGGTAGGCATAATACCCATTACATCTCTGCCATCGAGAATAGCATCAATGAGTTCTTCCTGACCCTCACGGAATTCACTGTATCCGAAATATTTATTCAGTACTTCAAATTTATTCAAAAACTTACCTCCCTGAGGCAACAGATAGTATTTTTATCAGAGAAAAAAGCGCTTAGATGCCCATTTTCTGATTGTCTTGCTCGAATAGCAGTAAAAGAAAAATCCTGCTACGGCAAGTAAAGAAACAAAGCAGATTATACCTATTTCCATTCCGTAGGCAAAAACGCCGGAAAACTTAAGAATAATACCGCTCGAAAGAAGAGCAAGTGAAAGAAAGAGAAAAACAAAAGCAATTTTCAGAATAATATGTCTTTTCTTTCTGTACCAGAGCATATAGGCAAGTACACATATACTGCAGGAAGCTATAACAGGTAAAAGGCACTCAATGAAAAGGCTCATATCACTGTACAGCCACACAAAAACCAAAGCATTAAGACAGGCTAAAACACTGTCTGCTACCCAAAGAATATAAGGACGCGGTTTTTTCGTGGCAAATGGAAGCACAAATGCCGACCAGGCAAAAAGACTGCCTGAAATTACACCGAGAGACCAGGGTGATTCTTTGAAAAGAGTGAGGTTCAAAAGGATGCAGACAAGGTTAGGTATCGCCATAACCGTAGTCACGATGGCGAGAACAAGCTTCTTTCTGCCATAGGGTGAAAGCTCCTCAGGAAGATGTATACGGTCAGAAAAAGGATGAAGCACTTCCTTCTGCTCCCCTTCAGTTTTATTCGGATTATATACGGCAGTACCGCATAAGGCACATTTACAGGCGCTGGCATCAAGCTCTACGCCACAGTTAACACAGTAAGACATTTTATTTCTCCTTTGGTTTGATAGGACTTATTTTTTAATCTCTGTTGCTTTCGATTTTTACGTGAACACCCATTTTTACCAGTCGGGTAAAAAACTCACGCTGAATATCCGTTTCCTCATAACAGCTCGAGAAGCCGAAAATGAGAGTATCACCCGTACTCATAACGGAGCAGCGAGCGCCGTTAAGCTTACCTGCACCTGTGTAGAAAATATATTTTTCCACGTGCTCGTACATTTCCTCAGGCAGCCTGACGAGACCTACATTCGAAAGCAGAATGGATGTTTTCTGCTCAGCAGTAATGAAGAAGGTTATAGCTACACCCAAATCCTTTATAGGCAGAGGCAGAAGTCTCGCCACAGGGTTTCTTTCGATTTTCAGATTATCAGTCATAAGAGAATTGATAAGCTTCGGGTCATTTGCAAGACGAAGCTGAAGAGAAACGGTGCGGAGTATTTCCTCGAAGGTATATTCCCCGAGATCAGGATTTATCCTGACCACAAGACAAAGAACAAAGTTTCTCAGAGTTTTCGAAGGAAATGCCTTACGCAGATTAACAGGAACCTGAACGCTGATTTCCTTCTGCTTTTTATTCTCACGGAGCTGCTTACGGTAATGAATGTCGATAAGCATTGCTGTGAAAAGCTCTGTCACCGTAACCCCGTAGCCTTTAGCAATAGCATGAATCTGCTTAAATGACATTATGCCTGTCATATAGTTACCTGTATGACGGTTCATTTTAGTGCCTTTAGCGTGATATGCCCACTTGTCTCCGCGGTCAAATTTCACCTTAGAGGACGCATATTTGCTGTAGGAGTCCTCAAGCTCCTCAGGTTTCGGTGCTTCATTAACATCGAGAACAAATTCATTATGCGAAATGGTATGACCTTTTAGTCTCAGATATTCTGCCGCCAGAGTAGAAACAAAAATCACTGCACCGTAGCCGTCACAGAGTGCATGATAAACATCCACGCATATTCTTCTGCCGTGATAATAGGTACGGAAAAGAAAGCCGTTATTTTCTTTAAAGTTAATACGGTAGCAGGGATTATTTATATCAGGGCAAACCACAGGCTTATTAGGATTTTTTTCGAAATAGTGCCAGAAAAAGCCGTTACGCATACGGACATTGAAGGTAGGGATTCTTTTGAGAGTTCTTTCAAGTGCTTTTTCCAGAACCTCAGGTTCAACCTCTTCCTTTAGCTCCACACCGAAGCGAAAAACATTTGACCAGGTCCTTGAGTTCTGACCCGGAAAAATCTTCGCAGCATTATCAAGTCTGAACCATTCAAAGGTGTTATTTCTCATAATTTGATTTCTCCTTTATATATAGTTAAACCTATACAAACAGAAACATATAGAACATTATACTATACTGACAGATAAATGACAATAGCAAATTAAAAAAACAGCAAAAAAATAAGACAGGATAACGCATCCTGTCCTGCACCGTTTACGGTTCCTTATGCATATGATTCTGTACAAGCTTATCGGTGTCAATCCCTGTTATGGTGTCATATTTAGGAATAAAGCTGTAAATTTTACGAGCTGTTTTTACAGTCTTGCTTATAAGCTTGGCGGCTATAACAAATTTCAGTATTTTTTTAGGAAGATTAATTATAGTTTCTCTGTCCATGGTTTTCTCCTTCGTAATGTCAATCGTCGATAGAAATGGTGTATCCGCACTCACCGAAATAACGCACAAGAAATTTTTTGTTGTTTCCCTTACTCAGCCACATGGTGGATACCTTGCCTGTTTTTATTATATCGTCCAGAAGCTCTTTATTTCCGTTAACCCAGGCTTTATATTCGATATCCGGCATAAAAACTACATTGCCTGACATAAAATCACCTCTTAAATATTTCTCATATGCATTATTGTCTCTTTTTATTATATTATATTCCCCTGACAAATATCAATAGCCAAATCAAAATAATTTATGTTTTTTATTGTATGTTTTACACAAAAATCTTAGTTCGGATATGTATAATTTCAACTTGCCAATAAAAGAAAACCGTGATAAAATAATATAGTTGAAATTTAATTTAAATCAGGTGAAATAATGGACGTAAGAAACACTGTAAGAAATGTAGCAATTATTGCCCATGTTGACCACGGTAAAACCACCATGGTTGACGAGCTTCTTAAACAGAGCGGTACCTTCCGTGAAAACGAGCAGGTTGCCGACAGAGTAATGGACTCAAATGACCTGGAAAGAGAAAGAGGTATCACTATTCTTTCTAAAAACACTTCAGTAAACTACAAGGATGTAAAAATAAACATCGTTGACACACCGGGTCACGCTGACTTCGGCGGCGAGGTAGAGCGTATTCTTATGATGGTTGACGGTGTACTTTTACTCGTTGACGCTTTCGAGGGCTGTATGCCTCAGACACGCTTCGTACTCAAAAAGGCTCTCGGTCTGAAAAAGAAGGTTCTCGTAGTAGTAAATAAAATCGACCGTCCCGGTGCAAGACCTGCAGAAGTTATCGATGAGGTTTTAGACCTTTTCATCGATCTCGGTGCTGACGAGGATCAGCTCGAATTCCCTGTTATCTATGCATCAGCCAGAGACGGCTACTCCTCAGCTGATGAAACCGTAAGAGACGGTGATATGAGACCTCTTCTCGATGCTATTCTCGAAAATATCGACCCTCCCAAGGGTGACATAGAGGGTCCCACTCAGATTCTTTTCTCTTCTCTGGACTACGACGACTACATCGGCAGAATCGGTATCGGCAGAGTGGAAAGAGGTACGGTAAAGCAGGGTCAGCAGGTAGTTCTCTGCAACAATGACGGTGACAGAAGAAACGTCAGAATTTCCAAGCTTTATCAGTTCGAAGGTCTCAAGAGAACTGAAGTAACCACCGCTTCAATGGGTGACCTTATCTGCGTTTCAGGTATTTCTGAGCTCAATATCGGTGACACCGCTTGTGACCCCGACCACGTTGAGGCTCTCCCCTTCGTTAAAATCGACGAGCCTACCATTTCGATGAACTTCATCGTTAATAACAGCCCCTTTGCAGGGAAGGAAGGTAAATTCGTTACCTCAAGAAATATACGTGACAGACTTTTCAAGGAAGTAGAAACCAACGTTTCAATGCGCGTAGAGGAAACCGAAACCACAGACAGCTTCAAGGTAAGCGGTCGAGGTGAATTGCATCTTTCCATACTCATCGAAACGATGCGCCGTCAGGGCTACGAATTCTCCGTTTCACGCCCAAAGGTTATCCTCAAGGAAGAAAACGGAGTAACAATGGAGCCAATGGAGCTTCTCATCGTAGAGGTGCCCGAGCAGTATGTGGGTGCTGTCATCGAAAAGCTCGGCTCACGTAAAGGCGAACTGGAAAATATGGGTGCAAGAGACGGCGGATCAACCCACCTCGAATTCAGAATTCCCTCACGCGGTCTCATCGGCTACAGAAGTGAATTTATGACCGACACCAACGGTAACGGTATTATGAATCAGCTTTTCGCAGGCTATGAACCCTACAAGGGTGACATCGTAACCAGAGAAAGAGGATCAATCGTCGTTCACGAAACAGGCGAAAGCTCAGCCTACGGTCTTTTCAATACTCAGGACAGAGGCAGACTTTTCATCGGTGCAGGCGTACCTGTTTACGAGGGTATGATAGTCGGTGAATGCTCAAAGGCTGAGGACGTGGTATGTAATGTATGTAAGCAGAAGCACCTGACAAACACCCGTGCTTCAGGCTCAGACGATGCACTCCGTCTGGTTCCTCCCGTAACCCTTTCTCTCGAGCAGTGTATGGAATTCATCAAGGATGACGAGCTTTTAGAGGTTACTCCCCTTTCGCTCAGACTCAGAAAGACCATTCTCTCAAAGGAACAGAGAATGAAAAAGCAATTCAAGAAAAACTGATAAGAAATATTTTTACCTCACAGTCTGCGTAGGCTGTGAGTTTTTTTAGTGGCGGAAAGGCTGTGCTTTACCGTGAGGTGGGGGGGCAAGCCCCTGTATACAGGGAATCCCGACACCCGCAGCGGTGTCGGGATTGACCGTTTACGGTCGCTTGCCCCCTGCATAGTGAAAAGTCAGCACTCACCCTCCGGTAAATGCTGACTCTGAATTACTGTTCGTTTTCGTTAAGTCTTCGGTAAATTCCGTTTTCCTTCACCATAAGCTCGTCATGAGTTCCCTGCTCTTCTATACCCTTTTCCGTAAGAACGATAATACGCGTAGCGTTCCTTACTGTGGAAAGACGGTGAGCAATTGTAAATGTAGTTCTTCCTTTGGTAAGCTCAGCGAGCGATTTTTTGATGTACTGCTCACTTTCGTTATCGAGAGCCGAAGTAGCCTCGTCGAGAATGACCACAGGCGGATTTTTCACGAAAACTCTGGCTATACTTATTCTCTGCTTCTGACCGCCCGAAAGCATTACTCCTCTTTCACCCACATAGGTATCATAACCCTGAGGCAGGGATTCGATGAAATCGTGAGCACCTGCTCTTTTAGCCGCTTCAATGGCTTCTTCTCTCGTGGCGCCATCCTTACCGTAAAGGATGTTTTCCATAACAGAGCCTGAGAAAAGATAAACGTCCTGCTGAACCACACCTATAGCAGAGCGAAGAGATTCGAGAGAAATATCATTTATATCTTTACCGTCGAGCTTTATTTTACCGTCAGTAAGCTCATAGAAGCGGGAAAGCAGACTGCACAGTGTAGTCTTACCACTACCCGAAGGACCCACTATGGCGATGTTTTCGCCTTTTTTTACGGAAAGATTTATGTTAGCCAGTACATTACCCTTTTCACTGCTATAGCTGAAGGTCACATCCTCGAAGTCAATATCACCCTTGACATCTGTGATTTTATCTGTAGCCTCGTAACCCTTTTCCGAAGGTGTTTCCAGAATTTCTGCGAAGCGCATAACACCTGTCACACCCTTTTCGAACTGCTCGGTAAATTCGACTATACGCTTGATAGCTGAAATAAGCATACCGATGTAAAGAAGATAGGCTGTCATATCAGCGGCAGTAATTTTGCCGTCAATGAGAAATATACCGCCCAAAAGAATCATAATAAGGTACATAAGTCCGTCGAAAAGTCTGACTACTGCATTAAGTCTTGCCATATATTTATATGATGCTGTCTGCACAGCGGCTAATTTTTCACTTTCCTTATTGAACTTCCCTCTTTCGATGCTTTCGTTTCCGAAGGATTTAACCACCCTTATACCTAAAAGTGTAGTCTCCGTCTGAGCGTTCACATCGCCTGCAATTACTCTTCTTTCAGCGAAAACCTTTCTCATTTTTCTGCGGAAATACATAGTGCCCCAGAAAATAAGCGGTATTACCACGAAGGTAGAAACTGTAAGGAGTGGATTGATAGTAGTCAGAACTGCAAACGAAACTACTACCTTGATACCCGCTATAAAGAACTCCTCGGGACAATGATGCGAAAACTCCGCTATATCGAAAAGATCTGTAGTAATTCTGGACATAAGCTGTCCTACCTTAGTTTTATCGAAATAGCTGAAGGGAGCTGTAAGAAGATGTGAGAACATATCCTCGCGCATATCTCTTTCGATTTTTACACCCATTCCGTGTCCCACATAAATCATATAATAGCCGGCACACATATCGATTATCTTGAACACGGCATAAACTGCAGCCATAGACAGAATCAGCTCAAGAGTAAGCTTTGAAATATCCGTAGTAGCTATATTTGTAATTTCTCTGACCATCATCGGGAGAATAAGCTCTGCACCCGTGGTAAGTGCTGCGCAGAAAAGGTCGAGAACGAGCACTTTTTTGTGCTTTTTAAAGTACGGTAAAAACCATTTTAACATTACACCTTTATTTTTCATTGTTATCACCTGATTTCGCTGTTTGTATTACTTCCAATGCTTTAACGCTTTTAAACAGAAAAGGCTGCCGTAACGACAGCCTCTATTCTTTTTTAATCAACCGAAAAATGCCTTATGAACTGCAGAAACAGCCTTATCAGCAAGCTCCTTATCAATAAGAACACTGATAGTAATTTCACTGGTGGAAATCATAGAAATATTGATGCCTGCCTCGTAAAGAGCTCCGAACATCTTTGATGCTGTGCCTGAGTGAGACTGCATACCTGCACCTACGATAGAAATCTTTGCAACAGTGGTATCGGAGGAAACCGCTGCACCCTCCATAGCGAAAATATCCTCGAGGATTGCTACTGCGTCATCAGCACAGCTCTTAGCACAGGTAAAGGAGATATCCTTTGTACCGTCACGGCCTACTGACTGAAGGATAACGTCAATATTGATTTTTTTCTGAGCAAGTCTTGAGAACATTTTAAAAGCGTTACCGGGAATATCCTTCATACCTACTACTGAAATTCTGGCAACATCTGTATCCTTAGTTACGCCTCTGATTAACATTTTTTCCATATTAGCAACCTCCCTGACGATTGTTCCGTTTTCTCTTACCATACTTGAAAGAACTTCAAGCTCAACATTATATTTCTTTGCCATTTCTACTGAACGGTTATTAAGCACCTGTGCACCGA
>CALCHE010000083.1 GCA_937901145.1 uncultured Clostridia bacterium | reverse complement strand
ACCTTATACTGCTTGCCGCCTGTTTCGATAATTGCGTACATAGTTTCTTTCCTTCCTTTATTATGGACTCGCTACTTTGGGGCAGATTAAATCTTTATGGCGCACAGAAATACGCCGCCCGTAATATGCGGTATGAATGAGTATAGCATAAGAGTCAATCTTTGTCAATAATTTTATGAAAGTTTTTTAAGATGTTTTTAACCTTTTTCGTAAGCGTAATAAATATCCTCGGTATAGACATTGTTTTCATCCTTATCGTGGTGGGAATACCACACCTGTGCGAAGAAGGGATTCTTTTTTGCTATCTCATCGTAGCGCCAGGGAATAGGCATACATTCGGGGCACCAGTGACCTCCCCTGAGCACCAGATTAGGAGACATACGGAACTTATGACCGTGGGCACACTTCCATTCGAGCGGTGAATACATATCTGCTCCCATTTTGAAGCTGAGACACTTTCCGCCTCTGAAGGCTGCCGCCTTTTTCATATCGGATATTTTAAGCGAGTGGAAATCTTTGGTTTCGTCGTAACCGTGGTCAAGATATTTTTTATCCTCCTTATCGGGAATTATTATCTCGAAATCCTCCCACCTTTCAGGTATAGCCCTGTATTTTTCCAAAGAGCCGTAAAAGGCTGTTATTCTGTCCTTTATACCGTTTGCCGTCCAGGCCTGTGTTCCGTACAGTGGCGTATTTGCCAGCGGCTGCATCATATTCTTTTTCAGCACCTCAGGCGGTGCCACAGCTGAAAGCTTGTAAAACCCCGGAGCTTTGGCTGCAAGCTTTCTGAAATAATCCTTAAGCGGCACATTGAGGCGGAAATGCAGATAATTCTCCAGCACATCCGCATCCGTATACCACTGACCGTGAAAATTCTGCAGAATGAACCAGTTTGGCTGAAAGAGCTTTTTCGGTATATCTTTACCCGCCATACCTATGGCATTGAGAAGCATAACCTCGAATTCGTAATTGGTTATACGGTAATCGGGGCCAGAGCTGATGTTATAAAATCTTCTCCAGAAGTCCTCGGGAATTTTATCGTTACAGACCTTGGCGCACAGTCTCCCGCTGTCCTCTACCGTAACCCATTCCAGCACACCGTTAATAGGAACATGGAACATAATGGGATCCATATTCTTGAGTATATCGGGATAGAGAATACCCGTCTGTCGGAGAGATACCCAGTACTTAAGCCCCGACTCGGCAAGAATTCTTTCAGCAATAGTTTTACTCAGAGCGTAGTGGTCGTAAACACTTATCTGTATCGGATCACCTGTCCTGCCCCAATGAGTAGGAATGTTTCTGTCCCCTGTCTGTGCTACAGTACCTATGTAAACCACCTTTATACTATCGGCATTTTTCTGTGCCTTGACCGCCCTGACGATATTTTCCATAGCTTTGACATTGACTTCCATAGTCTTTTTCGGGAAGTAGTCCGCTGCAGGTGAAACCATTCCGCCTATATGAAGAACTATATCACAGCCCTCCACACAGCGCAGAACATCATTATAGTTTACAAGGTCTCCGTAAACGATTTTTACAGCAGGATCCTCTGCATAAGGCTCAAGCTTTTTCAGGTTTTCTTTGCTTTCTCCCTCGAAAACGAGCAGAACTATGTTATACATATGCTTTCTTTCATAAAGCTCTTTGAAGCCTGCGAAGCCCATATTTCCCGTAGCACCCGTAAGAAATACTGTCTTCTTCATATTATCACTTCCTTTTCATCTTCTTTATATCATAAAACACTTTACATTTTCATTATAATTAATAAACTTTAAGACAATTTAAATAAATCTAATAAAAGATGCCTTTCATAAAACCGAAAAGCATCTCTGATTTCATTCATAACTGCGAAGAATTTCCTCAGCCTTACTTTTAATCTCCTGACAAAGCACCTGCGGCTCCATAACTCTTATCTTGTTTCCGAACTGCATTATCCAGGAAGCGAGACCTTCACTTACCACACAGCGGGAGGAAAGAATAAATCTTGATTCATCCTTATCTGCTCTTATGCCCTCATCGCCGAATCGGTCGATGATTTCCTCTAAGATAGAGTTATCACAGGAAATAACCAGTCTCTGCGTGTCACCGCTGTACATATTGAAGCTTTTTGACGAATAATCAGCCACATCGAAGTAGTTCTTATACTCGGAAACCTCGGAAAAATCTCTCGCCTGATCCGCTGTTATATTAACCTTTTTCATACGGTCAATACGGGTGTGCATAAGGTTGTCGTATTTTTCATTATTCGAGACAAGATAGTAGTGGTCATTACTCCATATCAGCGCATAAGGACTTACGGTGAACTCCTTTTCATCGCTTACGATAACCTTTTCGCCGTCCTTAAGCTTTCTTTTGTAATAAATGAAGCTGATTTTCTTTTTCTGCTGAATGGCACGGCTAACCACATCTATATTGTAGTATATCTCTTCGTTGGCACACTTTACCCTGTGGTCAATATATACCTGCTTCTGCAAAGCCTTACTCTGAAAAGAACTGCAGAGTGTACCCATTTTATCGATAAGCTCTCTGCTCTTTTTAGGTGAAATAAAGTCCGCCGCCTGAACAGCATCGATAAGAAGCCTGATTTCGGGCAGTTCAAAATCCCGTGCCAGAACCGCATATCCGGTAAAAGGTTTTTTGACCGTTGCGATATCCACTCCGTATTCTTTGAGTGCTTTTACATCACTGTAAACAGATTTTCTCTCACAGGTTATACCCTTCTCTTCGAGCATATCAGTCAGAATTTCTACGCTTACAGGGTGCTCCTCATCACTGTTTTTTTCCAGATAATCCTTTATGTATAAAAGCTTAAGTTTGGTATATCCTTTATCCTTCATATTATCCCCGCTTTACTAAAGAGCGCCAACCCGGGAAAGGGTCAGCGCCTTTTGAATTAATAAGTCATCTTTTCGTTGATTTCTTTTACAACGTCTTCGTGAAGCTTGATAAGCTCTCTGTCATAGGAAAGCATACCGTTCACCTCAAACTCAACGTCGGAAACCTGAGTGTAAACTGTAGCAGAAAGTCCCTTTTTAATCTGAGGAATAATCTGCTTTTCATGGAGCTTTTTATATGCAGCTGTAAGAGAATCCTTATCCTTATACATCTGATAACCGAAGCTCTTTTCCCAGTTCCATACGTGATTGGGAATCTTATTACTGTATCCGCCGTATTCACTCAGTACGATGGGTCTGCCGTCATACTTAGGAAGAATTACGGGAAGGATGTATTTGTGCATACTTCTGAAGTCGCATCCCTTCTGATCATACCAGCCGCTGGCATGGTCGACATAACGGGAGGGATCATAAGCTTTTACGGCATCACCGATTCTTTTGGCATCGAACTGACCCCATCCTTCATTGAAGGGTACCCAGCAGCAGATGGAGGGATAGTTATAAAGAGAGTCAATCATTTCGAAAAGCTCATCCTCAAACTGCTGTCTCCATTCGATTCTGTCACGGTTGAAGGTCGCATAAGCGTTGTCCTTTTTGGTGAGGTTAATGATAGGATTGAGTACGCCCTGCACATTGGGAAGAACACCTGCATGGAAGGTATTGAGAGCCTTACCGCCCGAAACCATATCCTGCCATACGAGCATACCGATTCTATCACAGTGGTAATACCATCTTGCGGGCTCTACCTTAATATGCTTACGAAGCATATTGAAGCCTAAATCCTTCATAACCTGTATGTCATAAATCATAGCCTCATCTGTAGGAGGTGTAAGACCACCGTCGCTCCAGTAGCCCTGATCGAGAAGACCTCTCTGGAAATAAGGCTTATTATTAAGGAAGAGTCTGTTATAGCCCTCGTATTCACCGATGCTGAACTTTCTCATAGCAAAGTAGCCTTTTACGCTGTCCTCTGCCACATCACCGTTTCTGAGTTCGAGAACAAAATCATAAAGATTCGGCTCTTCGGGGCTCCAGAGCTTTGCTTCGGGAATCTCTGCACAGTCATCGGCAGAAACAGCCTTTTCAGCTACGAGAGTCTCACCGTCATATATTTTAAGGTAAAGGTCACCCTTGCCGCAGACATCGGTTTTAATATTTATAATACTCTTATCGATATCGGGAGTGAGCTTATAATTTCTGATGTAATTCTGACTTACACTTTCGAGCCATACAGTCTGCCATATACCTGAGGTGGATGTATACCAGAAGCCGTGAGATTCACTCGCCTGCTTACCTCTGTTCTGCCATCCTTCATCAGTAGGGTCATAAACCTTCACAACAAGCTCGTTATCACCCTCTTTGAGAGCAGCGGTGATGTCAAGAGTAAAGGGACAGTAGCCGCCTGTATGAGAACCGATTTCCTTACCGTTTACGAAAACTGTGCATTCCCAGTCAACAGCACCGAAATGAAGAAGAGTTTTCTTCGTCATATCTGCTGTGAACTTTTTACGGTACCAGAGACGGTCCTTGGCGCTGATTCTTCTGCAGATGCCTGAAAGACAGCTTTCCACAGCGAAAGGAACTCTTATCTGTTCTGTATATTCTTCGCACCATTCTGTAGTTTCGTCACAGACAGCGAAATCAAACATACCGTTAAGGTTTGTCCAGTTCTCTCTTACCATCTGGGGACGGGGATATTCAGGAAGGGGTAAATCGCACATAGCCTCGTCAGCCCAGCGTGTTTTAAGTGTCATCATAATTGTTTTCTCCTCTTTTTTTACTTTAATGATAACTGATTATTTAAGATAAGCCGATGATACCCAACCGGAATGGCCGTAGGTCATATCAGTTACATAAACCCAGCCTGACACGCCGTTCTTATAACCGATTACCTTTACAGGATAATTCTTAGGAATAAGAACGATAACATCATAATCAGTTCCGGGACCCTTACGAAGATTAAGTCCGTTTACTGTAATCTTGGTTTCGGTCTTATTGTATTTTTTATCGGGAGCGACCGTATTATTATGAACCTTTGTGGTTTCCGATTCAGGTCTGCTTTCAGATGTATAGGAAGCACTTACCCAGCCGAACACACCGTAGCGGTTGCTTCTCACATAATAGTAGCCGTTTTCCTTAGCATAAACCGTGAGGTCAGCACCCTTCGAAAGGTAAAGGACTCTTTCTGAATTTTTAGAGGGTGCACTTCGGAGAATTACGCCCTCTGCAGTACAGTAGAGAGTATAAGTTTTTGAGTTCATCCTTGCCGGCTTTTTAACCTCTACCTTATTGATGCCGTAAGGATCAGTGGTAGTAGGCGCGGTAGTGGAGGGTCTCGTTGTAGAAGGCCTGGTAGTGGAAGGTCTGGTAGTAGTTGCGGGTCTGCTTGCAGTAGTAGAAGCTGTAGTAGCTGTAGCAGATTCTTCTTCCTCTGTCAAATCTTCAGCGGTTGTTTCTTCCTCAGAAGGCTCCTCAGTGAGAGTGAGAGTGGTATCCTCTTCTGTCTCCGTAGTATCTTCTTCAGCCTCTGTGGTGTCTTCCTCAGTCTCAGTAGTATCTGTTTCAGCTTCGGTGGTGTCCTCTTCTGTGCTGTCTTCCTCGGAAACAGCACCTGCCTGCTGTGCTTCGGTGGTAGTAGTTTCATCGCTGTTACCGGTGGAAGGAATAATATTCTTCACCGCGTAAACACCGCCTACGATAACACATATAACTGCAATAATGAGGAATACGGCAAGAGCACCGTTTTTCTTTTTGGAGGGTTCTACATAAATATCATCCGAACCTACTTCCTCATAATCCTCCTCTACGGGATTGATAACTTCATTTTCTGCCTGAGAATTCTTATACTTTTCATATTCGGGATATGTAATTTTTTCCTCGGGGACTCTGATTTCCAGGTCATTCTCGTCAGGGAGATCGGGAGCAGGAACATAGTCAGGTGCCACGAGCTCATCCTCAGCTACGTCGTCAGAAACAGCACCCTCAGCAGCTTCTTCAGCCACTCCGTCTTCCTGCTGAGTCTGCGAGGAAATATCCTCAAACTCTGTAGGCGCATACTCAGGAACCTCAGAAACATATTCGGGTATATTTTCTGTTACGGGAACAGTTTCCTCTGCGCCGTCACTTTCCAGCTCCATAGCAGGGGCATCTGCTTCCTCCTCTTCCACATCTATAGCCTTGAAAACATTAGGTGTATATTCAGGAACAGCAAATTCAGGTTCCTCTGTTTTATTTTTTTCATCCTCACGGCTTTCGCTAAGGCCTAAAATCATACCGCACTCCGGACAGAAATCAGCGCCTTTTTCAAGTTCGTTTCCGCAATAACTGCACTTCATAGTATCACTCCTGTTTATTAGTATTCTTTATAGTTATAGTTTTCCTTTTTACTCTTACTTATAATGATAACATAGAATAAGAGGGATTTCAAGATAAAAATGTTAAAAGT
>CALCHE010000082.1 GCA_937901145.1 uncultured Clostridia bacterium | reverse complement strand
TTCATATACCAGCCGAAGTAATGATTATAGGCAAGAATATCTGTAACTCTGTTAAGCTCGGAATCAAGTCCGCACATAGTGAACTGAGCACAGGTGGTAGGTCTTGAAGAATCGAGAAGCTTTGCGTAAGCATTAAGCTCTTTTATACCTTCGATAAGTGCTTCGTTTTCACTTGTGATAGTGATTTCATTCTGAATACCCCAGGCATAAATAGATGCGTGGTGCATATTCTGCTTGATGAGCTCTTCGAGCTGATTGAGAGCGTTGTCCTGAGCAGCCTTTGAGAAGCGGGAAATAACGGGAATTTCTGCCCATACGAGGAAGCCCATTTCATCACAAAGATCATAGAATTCCTCTGCCTGCTGATAGTGAGCCAGACGGATCGAGTTGGCACCCATATCCTTGATGAGGTCAAGATCCTCCTTATGCTCTGCTATGGTGAGAGCGTTACCGATAGCTTCTCTGTCCTGATGACGGGAAACACCCTTGAGCTTGATGTATTCGCCGTTAAGGAAGCAGCCTTCCTTGGCATCAAACCTGATGTCTCTGAAGCCGAAACGAAGCTCAACCTTATCAATAAGGTTATCACCCTTTTTAAGTGTAGCACGAAGAGTATAAAGATAGGGATTTGCCATACCGTTCCAGAGAATGGGGCTTTCAACGTGAAGCTTTTCTCTGTCGCCTGCTGATGCAACTACATTGTTTTCAGCATCGAGAACCTCATAAAGAACCTTGATATCCTTCTGATAATTATTGATAACTGCTTTAACCTTTACATCACCGTTTGTTTTAGCCGTAACATAAATGCCCTTGCTGCCGTAGTCGTCGAGAGAAAATCTGGTCTCAGGAACGTCAGTGATAAGATTTACCTCTCTGTAAAGACCGCCGTAGAAGGTGAAGTCAGCAAAGCCGGGATAAACCTTTTTGTTTTCGCTGTTGTCTACAGTGATTTCGAGGAAGTTTTTCGGTGAAGAAAGGAAAGAGGAAATGTCGAAACGGAAGGTAGAATAACCGCCCTCGTGTGTGCCGACCTTTCTGCCGTTGATTTTAACTGTGGCTACACTGTTTGCGCCCTTGAGTTCAAGATAAGTAATTCCGTCATACTTAGGAATAATTCTGGTGTAAGTGCAGGCACCTCTGTAGTATGAGCCTTCGTTCATACCCTGACCGTCGAGGCCGTTCCAGGTGTGAGGAAGATTTACGGTTTCCTTTACGCCTTCCTTACAGAACACCCAGTCATTATTAAGTGCGATAATCTTTTTCATTTGGTTTCTCCTTTATATTATAGTATATAATTATTATTTTACATAACAGCTTACTACCTCACCGATATACATACGGTGGTAGTCCTTTTGAGGATAGTTCTTTTCGTCGATAGACTCATCGATGAAGCCCTCAGGCTTTATGTCCTGATAAGCGACCTTTTTAAGAACGATAATGATTTCACTTTCTTCAAAGGATACGGAGCCGTCAACTTCTATGGGAGTGAGGCCTGTTTCCTTTGCCTTGTCGCAGTCCCTGCCGCTATTTCTGCCGCAGAAGGAAAGAGCCTTTCTGTACTCTTCTCCGAAAAAGCTCAGAGTAAACAGTTCATTCTTTTCAGTAAATTCATAGGTGTATCTCTGAGGACGGATAAAGCAGAAGCATACATCCTTATTCCACAGCTCACCCATAGCACCCCAGGATGCTGTCATCGTATTATAGCTTTCACCGTTGCCTGCGGTGATAAGACACCATTTGTCGTCAAAGAGCGAAACTGCATTACCTTTAAGCTCTTTGATATGGATTTTCTTCATAATTTCACCTCTGTGTATATAGTATGCTCTTAAATTAAATAATAGCATAAAATATTGCTTTTGTCCACACAATAATTCTTTTTTACATCTTTGTTTTCTTTTTTACATCTTTGTTTATAAAGTTTAATTATCTATTGACTAAACAGGAAACAGAATGGTAAAATTTACTTATCAACTTCAGAAGGATGTTATCAATGAAAAAATCCATCACTCTCATCGGTATGCCCGGAGCCGGTAAAAGTACAACAGGTGTTCTTCTGGCTAAATCTCTGCTTTTGAATTTTACAGACACCGACCTTATTATTCAGCGCGAAACAGGCAAAACTCTCTGTGAAATAATAGAAGAAGAGGGAACAGAAAAATTCCTCGAAGCCGAAAACAGAATCATATGCTCTCAGAACTTCGAAAACACCGTAATCGCTACGGGTGGCAGTGCAGTTTACGGAAAAGAGGCTATGGAAAAGCTGAAAGAAATCAGCACTGTAGTTTATCTTGCCCTGCCCGTAGAGGAGCTGGAAAAGAGGATAAAAGACATTCACACCCGTGGAGTGGCAATGAAAAACGGAGTTACCCTCAGAGAGCTTTTCGAGGAAAGAAAAGCTCTTTACGAAAAATATGCAGACATTACTCTGGACTGCCGTGGTCTTTCGGCTGAGGAATGTGTAGAAGAGATAATTGAAATATGTAAACAGTAAAAAGGAGTTGACATCATGGAAGAAAACAAAAAATGGGTGGCCTGCTGGTCTGTCGCTCCCGCAAAGGGCGGTATACACATCGGCCCCCTTCATCTTAATAACGGTCTGCTTTATTCCACAGCAAGAACCGTTTTAAGACCCACCCTTAAAGGTGAAAAAATCAGACTCACCTTCTCAAACCGCTACAGTAAAAAGCCTCTTACCATTTCAGGCTGTTCCGTAGCCACGGTAACAAATCTGAAAAAGCACGAAACAGACACACCTGTTACCGTCACCTTTAACGGTAACGAAGAAATAACCATATCCGCAGGTCAGGACATAACCTCGGATGAAATCGATTTTTCGACGGAATGTCTCAAGGAAATCGCTGTGAATATCTTCGTCAAAGGTGCAGTTATGCGTACCAAGGGTCTTTACGGAAGTGATACCTGGCTTTCCTTCGGCAATCAGACGAAGAATAAAAAATTCACCCCTATGTGGCACCTTATCCTGAAAACGAACATCGCTGTGCTTCAGACTAACCCCTTCCTCACCCGTGTGGACACCTTAGCTGACGGCGATGCTTATGCCATCGTAATTGCAGGCGACTCCACCTTCGCTAATGAAACGCCCTTCATTTTAGCTCAACGCCTTAAGAAAATGGGCAGAGATAATGTGGCTGTCATACAGCAGGCTATCGCAGGTAATCGAATAGGCGAAAACGGAAAGGGCATCATCGCCAATCTTTACGGAGAAGCCTTCCTCGGACGCTTCGATAAGGATATCGCAAAATGTCCCGGTGTTAAAAAGGTTATCTTTAAGGAGGGTATCAATGATATAATCCATCCTCACTCTCTCACTGTCGGAGGTACTCCCATAACAGCTGAAGAAGTAATCGACAGAACAAAAAAAGCCATTAAAAAATGTAGGGAACAGGGCTGGGAAATTTATCTTGCCCGAAAGACTCCCTTCAAAGGCTTCGGAAAGCTTCTGCCGGGTATAAGGGATTTCACCTGGACAAGAGAAATCCAGGACATTGTTGATGCTCTGGATAAGTGGATAGCCGAAACCGATGAGCACGACGG
>CALCHE010000081.1 GCA_937901145.1 uncultured Clostridia bacterium | reverse complement strand
GCACCGTTCATAAGCATACAGTCGGTAAAGCCTCCTGTAGATGCACCGATATCCATGCAAACCGAATTATCAAGACTGAGATTAAACTCATCGATTGCCTTTGCGAGCTTGTAGCCGCCGCGGCTTACATAAGGCATTTTTTCTCCGCGTAATTCGATACTGTCATCACTTTTTACAGAAGCACCTGCCTTGGTCTCTTTCTGTCCGTTGACATAAACGAGACCTGCCATGATCAGTGCTTTTCCCTTTTCGCGACTGTCTACAAAGCCTCTTTCATACAAGGCTACATCAAGTCGTACTTTATCTTTCATAAGTTTTCACCGCTTACTGTTTTTATCATAGAATCTGTGTCAAGATGATATTCACAAATAAGATCAGATATACTTGCCTGTTTTACAAATTCATCATTAACAGCAGTAATCTTATATTTTCCTTTGAAGCCGCTTTCTAAAAGCATTGAGCCAAGCTTTTCACCTACACCGCCGCTTTTTATTCCTTCTTCAAAGAAATATATTTCTTTTTTGTTTTTTATAATTTCAAATGCGTTTTCGGGAATGGGCTTTATCTGATTGAGAGCAACCAGAGAGAGATTACCCACAGAATCTACAGCGTTTATCGCATTACTTACGATTCTTCCGTAAGTAACTATTATTTTTTCCGAGTCAGAACTTCCGTAGTAAGAAAATTCAACCTCATCAAACTTTAATTTGCTGACATTATGCATTTCTGAGCCTCGCGGATATCTGACAGCTACAGAATAATCATCGGCATAAAGAGCACTGCTTAGATCGGCATAAAGGGATTTGTAGCAGCAGGGAGAATAAACCTTGATATCGGGAATGGTGTTCAGGAAGCTCACATCGAAAATACCGTGATGTGTTTCACCGTCCTCCCCTACAAAGCCCGCACGGTCTATCGCAAAAATCACCTTAAGCTTCTGCAAGGAAACATCGTGAACAATCTGGTCATAGCATCTCTGAAGGAAGGTGGAGTAAACAGCATAAACCGGCTTCATGCCGTTTTTAGCCATACCTGAGGAGAATGTAACAGCGTGTTCTTCTGCGATACCGACATCGAAAAAGCGCTTGGGAAAAGCTTTGCTGAATGCGTCAAGACCTGTTCCTAAGCCCATAGCAGCGGTAACAGCGCAGATGCTGTTATCTGTCTTTGCATGATCTGTAAGATATTCACCGAACTTGGAAGAAAAGTTCTCAGATGATGAAATCGGTTCGCCTGTTTCCACATCAAATTTCGAAATTCCGTGAAATTGACTGGGAGATTTTTCAGCGTGTGTATAACCTTTACCCTTGATCGTAATAACGTGAAGGAGTACAGGTGAGTTGATATTCTTTGCGCTTTCAAGTGCATCGCAGAGATTTTCGATGTTATGGCCGTCGATAGGTCCCATATAACGATATCCGAGGTCCTCAAAAAATGTACTCTGTTTATAAATTTTATTTTTTATATCTGTCTTGATATTGTATATTTTTTTAGCAATTTTTTCACCTAAAGGAATTTTACTCAGCACCTTTTCGGTGTTAGCTTTAAAGCTGTAATAACCGGGGCGGGAGCGTATGACAGCAAGATACTTTGCAAAAGCACCTACATTTTCGGAGATAGACATTTTATTATCATTGAGAATAATTATCTGTCCTGCATCACTTCTGCCACCGTTATTCAGTGCTTCATAAACCATACCGCCTGTAAAAGAACCGTCACCGATTACAGTTATGACACGGTTATTTTTTCCTGAGATTCTGTTCGCTTCGGCCAGACCGAGACCTGCAGATACAGAAGTACCGCTGTGACCGCTGAAAAAGGGGTCGTGTTCACTTTCCGTCGGACGACAGAAGCCTGAAATACCACCCTTGGTGCGAAGAGTAGAAAACTGATCGTATCTGCCGGTCAGAAGCTTATGTGTATAGCACTGATGACCCACATCGAAAACGAACTGATCCGCAGGTGAATCAAAGACACGGTGCATAGCTATAGTAAGCTCTACCACACCAAGATTAGGTGCTAAATGTCCGCCGTTTTCCGAAACCGTTTCGATAAGCTTATATCTGATTTCCCCAGCAAGATCACGAAGACTATCGTAGCTCAGTTTTTTTATATCAGCGGGATTTTTGATTTTTGAAAGGATTTCAAAATTCATAATTTTCACTCTTTCAGTTTGTTCGCTCTGTAAGTTTTACGGCCAGTTCTTTAAGAAAAGCTGCTTCTTCACCGAAGCATTCAATAGATGTCAGGGCATCTGCTGTAAGAGCTTCTGCCAATTTCTTTGATTCGGAGAGACCCAACAAAGAAACATAGGTGCTCTTATTGTTTTCTGAGTCGCTTCCGATAGGTTTACCGAGTTTTTCTTCGTCGCCTATAACATCGAGGATATCGTCAATCACCTGAAAGGCGTGACCTATTTTTTCGGCATATTTAATGCAGGCAGATGTTTTCTCTTCGTCAGCGCCGGCACACAGACAGCCTAAAAGTGCAGCGCATTTGATGAGTGCACCGGTCTTTAACCTGTCGAGGGTTTCGAGCGTTTCAAGTGAAGCATTTTTATCTTCGTTTTTTAAATCGATTACCTGGCCGCCAATCATACCGTTGCATCCGGCAAGATAGGACAGAGCTGATACGGCATTTATCGCAGCGATCGGATTTTTCTTTGCTGTTTTGCTGTTAGCAATAACTCCGAAGGCTCTGGTGAGAAGTCCGTCTCCTGCTAAAAGAGCAAAATCTTCACCGAATTTTATATGGCAGGAAGGCTGTCCTCTTCGCATATCATCGTCATCCATACACGGAAGATCATCGTGAATTAAAGAATAAGTGTGAACCATTTCGAGCGCACAGGCTAAATCAACTGCTTCTTCAGCTTTTCCGCCACAAATGCGACAACATTCAAGAACGAGCACAGGTCTGATTCTTTTTCCGCCTATGGAAAGGCTGTATTTCATAGCACTGTGAACCACATCTTCACCGAAATCACACGCGGGTATAAGCTCAGTAAGACGACTGTTTATAAGGTTTACATACTCATTTAATCTTTCGTTATACATCATAATTTTCACCGGTTGACTCCTCTGTCAGCTCTGTAATTTTCTGTCGCGCCGAAGAGAGAGTCTTGTTACAGAAGGAAATAATTTTTACGCCTTCTTCATAAAGTTTGATTGACATTTCGAGATCGTATTCACCGCTCTCGAGACTTTCAGCTATTTCTTTAAGTCTGAGCATAGCGGTATCAAGTGTATACATTTCCATTGCTGTTTCCTTTCAGAATTTAACATCATATATTTAAAATCACTTTAAGCGGACATTTTCCACTGTACATTCAAGCTCTCCGTCTGACATAACTACGTGTATGCTGTCTCCTGCTTTAACCGATTCGGCATTTTTAATATTAAAGCCATTGTCATCCTTGACAAAAGAGTAACCTCGTGCGAGAACCTTCAGCGGGCTTGTTCCTTCAAGTCTGGCTGAATAATTTGCAAGTCCAGTAATACAGCTTTCAAACTTTGAATTAATTGCACTTTTAATTTTAGTTTCACAGGCTTCAAGACACTGAGAATACAGAGATAAAGTGTTTACGGGACTGCGATCGTTAATTATCTTTTCGTAAGACATCAACTCAATTGTATATCTGTTAATCAGCCTTTCAAGAGAATCGGTCATCGAATCAAGCATTTTATCGACTACATACAGCACTTCTCTGTAGTCAGGCGCTACTATTTCAGCTGCAGCAGACGGTGTAGGAGCGCGCATATCACTAACAAAGTCAGAGATAGTAAAATCAGTCTCGTGTCCGACAGCGGAAATAACAGGAATATCCGAATCAAAAATAGCCTGAGCCACTTCCTCCTCGTTAAATGCCCACAAATCCTCTATTGAGCCTCCGCCTCTACCGACAATAAGCACATCCGCACCTTTAAGACGGTTGAATTTTCTTATAGCCTGAGCTATTTGTCCGGCGGCACTTTCCCCCTGAACCTGCACACCCTCGAAAATGATTTCGCCTGAGGGATAACGCCTGGAAAGCACAGAAAGAATATCCTGTAAAGCCGCACCTGTCGGTGAAGTTATGACACCGATTTTCTCAGGGAAAGAAGGAATCGGTTTTTTATTATCATCGTCGAACATTCCTTTTTTGCTGAGCTTGTCCTTCAGCTGTTCGAAGGCAAGTGTCAGCTCGCCGACACCTTCGGGAATTATATCTTCACAGTAAAGCTGATAAATACCGTCTCTTTCGTAAAGTGAAAGATTAGCTCGTACCAGAACCTTCATCCCGTTTTCAGGCTCGAAGCTGATTCTCTGTGCGGCTGTACGGAACATAACAGCTTTTATTGATGAGTTTTCATCTTTTAGCGTAAAATAAAAGTGCCCTGTCCGATAGTGGTTTGTAAAATTTGAAATTTCACCGTTTACATAAATATTTTTTAAGTTGAAATCGGAATCTATAATCGATTTGAGATATGTATTAATCTGACTGACAGTTAAAATATTTGACATTTATTTTTGTTCTCCTTAATATATGCCATAATGGCGACACCGGCGGCATTATCGGCAGAAAATTCAGGCGAAGCAAAAATTCCGCCGAATTTTTCTGTAAACCGTTCTTTTATATAGCTGTTTGACATAACACCGCCTGAATATAACAGAGGAAGATTTCCGTATTCACAAATCAGATTTTCCGTCAGCTTTTCGAGGGAATCAGATATATACTGAATGCAGAATTTGGCGATATCATAGCTCTGCTCACCCTTTTCGAGCATCTGCTTACATTTGTTTTCTACACCCGAAAGACTTATGTCTGTTCCTTTGACGCTGGGTCTGATTTTATAGTTAGCAGTACTTTTACGGGATATATTATCCAGCTCAGCACCGCAAGGAAAACGCATACCGAGCATAACCCCGACTCTGTCTATAGCTTGTCCTGCTTTTAAATCCGTTGATTTTCCTATCAGAGTGCATCTGATTATCTCTGTTTCGTCAGGTTCTACGAGAAGTGCCTCAGTGGTGCCTCCCGAAACATGAAAAGTAATAAAGCTTCCCGATAAAAGATCGAGTCTGCCTGCACTGAAAAGCGCAGCCAGAATATGTCCTATCTGATGGGAAGTAGTATGGAGGTTTATTTCGTTAAGCGTGCTGATAATTTTCGCGGTATTCAGTCCGACGAGAAAGCAAGGCATATAGGAGCCTTCTGCCATTCTGGGAAAAGCAGATGCCCCTATAGAATCAAGTCTGAATTCACATTCCTGAAAAAGCTTACCGCATACTTCGGAAAGTTGCTGAGTATGGTGAAAAACCGCGTCGCTTTGTCTGAGACCTTTTTCGCCCGCTTTTACCGGTAAGAGCATTTTTCTGTGAACGATCTTGTTTTCCTCAGGAAAATATAAAGCGGCCGAGGTGGTGTAATTGCTGGTATCCAAGCCTAAATATGCCATTATTTTTTTATCTTTTTAGCGATAGAGCCGAGTACACCGTTTACGTATGATGCATCATCGGTAGTAGCGTACTTTTTAGCGATTTCCACAGCTTCGTTTATAGCGACACCTACAGGCATATTTTCACTGTATAAAAGCTCACATACTGCAAGTCTGAGAATAGCGCGTGAAACCTTGGAAATTCTCTTGGCTGACCAACCGACAAGATTATCGTTTATGAGTGCGTCTATTTCGTCAAGATTGGCATATACCTTTTTAGCTAAATTTTCCGCGAATGCATTTGTAGGGAAAATTTCAAGCTCAAGAGCATTTTCAATCAATTCGACAATAGTAACATCCTCCTGAAAGCTCTTTTCGAATATCAGAACAAATGCCAGTTCTCTTGCTTCGTGTCTTGTCATATTAACATCCTCCCCCAACACTGTATACAGGTTGGTATACATATTATTCAATTCATAATATTTTATCACAATTTTTAATTTACTACAACTATTTTAGCTCAATTATTGTTAAATTTTCTGAAAAAATATCCGTATTTTTCTCGATTATTTCGGTTATTTGCAGAATAAGTGTGTCATTAAGTGTATTTTTTTCCAAAATTACCTGACAATTGTCACCGTTTATTATTACCAGACATTCTCCTCCTGTTTTTGCGCTGATAAGATTTTCGGCGTCAGTCTGAACCTTCATATCATTCTGATAATCTGAAAGCATAACTGAAATTTTGTTTTTCTCAGAACTCTGCATGTTCTCACTTTTAAGAATCTTCTCGATGTTTTCGATTACTTCATCGAAAGAGTTAGATCGCTTGAGCTTAGCTGCGGAAAAATATTCCTCAGCATCGGCTGTTGTCTCTTCTGTTTTAACCTCATTATTTACGAGCTCAGATTCAGTATTATCATCTCCGTCTTCTTCGGTTGTATCTCCTTCCTGTGCAGTCGTACCTGCAACAAACATCGAATCACCGAGATTCCCCGTAACCTCTTCGCCAACCTTACTCACCGGTTCATCTGAATTCTCTGTCGGTTTTGTGAAATACCAGTTCACCGTCAGCGCAGCACACAGTGCGATCATAAGAGTTGCCGTAAGTACCTGTCTTTTTTTGATAAGCATATATTTCCTCCTAACTGTTCATTTCTGAAATACTTATACTGTTACTGCTTATATTAAAAAGAGCTTTTAACATAAGAGTGATTTCATTTTTTACCGTCGGATTTCCGCCTCCTTCACATACCACCGCTACGCCTGTTACGCGCGGATATATTTCCTTAAGAAGTAAACCGTCTTCGGTATTACCTTTGTCAATTATAATGTGCTTTCCGTCACGTTTCAGTTCATCCCCTCTTGTTTGTTCACTCGAATCACTGGCATAGACACTTTCAGGCGTTCCGTCATATGTTATCATCACCTTTGTCCTGCCTACACCTTTTATTTTGCCGATTGTCTGCTCGAGTTCATCTTTGAGAGCTACCGCAGAATAGTCAGTAGCACAAATACTATCCGTATTCTCTGCTTCTTCTGACGAAATCAGCTCTGAAAATAAAATCAGCAAAATTCCCGATAGACCGATAAGCATTATGAAAAATGTTTTTTTATCCTTTTTAAGTTTATTGTACAGCTGAAATATCGCGTTTGTTTCCTTATTCTCCATACATTTCACCATTTATAATTATCACAGATTCTTCGCTGCATATTTCTTCAGTATATTCAAGAATTTGATTGAGAGCTTTATTATCTGCATTTGTTTTCACAGTCACAGTGTCTATATAAACAAAATTGTTTTTTACCGAGCATTTCACACTGCAGGAAGCATCAATGCCTGAGGCTATAAATCTTTCTGCAAGGTATTTTTCGGCCTCGCTCTGAGCCGAGTAAATCATCGGCATATTCTTATAGCTTTCTATTTCACTCTCGTCTGTCATTTCGGCTCTTTGTGATAAAAGCTCACTGAAGTTTTGATATATCTCTTTGTTGCCGCTCAGCGGATATAACAAAGAAAACATCAGTATTACCGTCATAAACGTTCTGTAAGCCTTTTTAATTCCGTTTTCGGGAACAATAAGCGTAACCATAGCTGATATTATCGAAACAAAGGTTATCATCTTGCTCCAGGAATAAATCTCATTCATTTTAACCACCTTTTATGCTCATAACCACAGCTGTGGATATTATCAGGATAAAGGCTTCGAAAACAGCCACAAGTCCGATTATTTTCACACCGCTTGCGAAAGCACGTAAAGAATCAGATAGCTCATTACACTCAAAAAACTCACTGATAAAGCTAAGCATATTGAGAGAAATATTGAACAGTGCGATTTCTATTATCACCGGAGTGCTTATAAGCATTACCGCTATGATTCCTATAAGTGCCACTGAGTTTTTTAATATACCGATGCTTCCTATCAGAGTGGAATAAGCTTCACTTATGGAAGAGCCTATTACCGGTATAAGACTGCCGATAGCGAACCTTATACCTTTAGCAGATACGCTGTCTGTAGCAGCAGAAAAAATTCCCTTTACCGTAAGAACCGACGCAAACACAGAAGATATCAGACCTAATACAAAAGACACAAATCTGTTTACTGCACTTATGAAACGCGGAAAATTGATGCTTTTATTTACAGAAAAACCAATACACAGGCAAAAGTAACATCCTATAATATCAGAAAAAACATAATTGAGTACCGCAGAAATAATCTCTGAAAAACCAAGCACCATTGTATTATATGTAATCGCAGTGGCGGGATTACCCGAAACAGCGACAGCTATAGCATATACCGGTACAAAAGCGAGGATAAAATTCCCGTTAAGTCTGATAAGAGCCATAGCCGAGCTGATACATAAATTAAGCTCTTCCACAATTATCACGGTAACAATCGGAACAAGCAATATGTTTATTGCATCCTTATACTTTTTTTCGTCGATAATGAATGTAAAAACACCTGCAATAATTATTACTCCTAAAACCTTCGTAAAAAGCTTCAGACTTGAGCTGAAGTAAACTGAAAAACTTTCTTTGAAATATAAGAATATGTTTTCAGCCGATATGTTAAAAATGCTTTCGGAGTCAATGGTGGTTATGCCGAAATCATCCAGAGCATCAGAAATCTGTTCATCCATATCTGAAAATAATCTGTCCGATAAATCATCCGTTATTACCGCTGTGGCTGATACAGGAAAGGCTGACACCAGACACAGTATTATCAGAAAAATCGTAACTGCTGAAATCTTCATTCTAAAAACGACAGTGCTATATTCATTATCAGCTCGATGTACGGTACGGCGATAAGTGATAGCGTTATCCTTCCTGAAAATTCGATTACATCCCCTATAAGTCTGTTACCGTTTTCGATACAGATATCCGAAGAAAATTTAGTTATAAGACATATTCCTGCACCTTTAACCGCCGAAGCAATGATTTCATCACCGTGTTCTATCTGCGAAGCTATATCAGATATTCCTGAAAAAACGTCTTGAAAGTTTTCGGTTACAATCCATATAACCAAGGTGATGAATACAATCTCGATCGGTAAAACAAATTCTTTTGACTGTTTTTTAAGTAAAACGCTTAGTATGCAAATTATAATTCCTGAAAAAATTATCTTGATAAGCATCAGTAATCTATAATATTTCTCAGACTGCTGAATAAGTCCTCAATTTTAGGTATTATCATCAGCAGCACTATTATTATCCCTGCAATCGTTATCAGGGTCGCATACTCACCTTTGTCGCTTTTATTGAGAAGCTGATTGAGTATTGCAACTATTATTCCTATTGCAGCTATTTTAAAAATTAAATCCAAATCCATATCCGTCTGTAATCGATCTTTTATAAAGAAGCCCTTTCGCTTTCTAAAGAAGTAGGATAAAAACCGATGCTCCGAGAAACAGACCGAACAAAGATGAGCTCTTGCCGTACTTTTCAAAGTCAGCCGCAGCATTGTTTTTATATTTTTCGAAAAATGTCTTATATAGGTTTATTGTGCTGATTTGTGTTTTTGCATCGGTTGTACCTAAAAAACTTCCCAATTGCAACATTTTTTCTTTTTCTTCACTCTTATAATATGTAAATGAATCCAGAGCATATTTCCACCTGCTGTAAAAAATGCTTTCATACCCGAAATCAGCTATAGAGCTGAGAAAGGTTAAATTTTTCATTGACGATTCATTTGAAAATTTACTGAGAACACTGATTATATCTGTTTTAGAAAACTCAATTTCAGTTATAAGCGCATCAAGAAATATTACGGTTTCTTCCAGAACGTTAACCCTCTTTTTAAGCAGTGATGTAACTTTCATTCCCATCAATGTAAATGTTATCCATAATAAAGCCGCTCCTGAAAATTTCATCCTTCACCTCTGAAGCATCGTATATTCCTTCTATTTCTCCGGGACATGCTGAGTTTTTTAAAAGTACTATTTTAGTGAAGGCTCCCGTTTCAAGCACAGCTTTTATCGTTGGTCTTTTTAGCAAATCCTTATAATCAAGTGCATGAACCGTAGCCACGAATCCGACGCCACTGTTAACCCCTCTGATAATTCCTTCAATTTCCTGTCTTTCCCCTATTTCATCCACAGCTATTATGTCGGGTGACATAGTTTTAACAGCATTCATAATACCTTTTCCTTTAGGAAAATTATTCATAACATCAGTATTGACGCCTACATCATGCTGACAGAAGCTTCCGTTCATGCATGCCAGCTCCTGCCTTTCGTCGACAAGACAGACTTTAAGCATTCTGTCAGACAACTGACGGACATAGTCTCTCAGCACAGTTGTTTTTCCTGATGAGGGAGGACCTACAATCAAAAGCGATGTATTTCCGTATCCGATATTTCTTATAAGCTCATCTGCGGCACCTTTTACTGAGCGGGCTATTCTTATGTTTACTGAAGAAATATCCCTGACTGATGTAACCTTTCCTTCGGAATCAGTCACTGCAGTTCCTGTTATTCCTGCACGGTGCCCACCCTGAAAGGTTATATAGCCGTTTACAATACTTTCGATATGACTGTACACCGAATAACAGCACAATCTGTTAAAGGTTTCAGTGATAATTTCGGACTTGCAGAAATAGCAGTCTTCATCCATATCTGCCGATGCTTCACCGTCTCTTTTCAAAAAAAGATAACCGTATTTACCGAAAAGAATTATCGGCTTCCCCGCCCGTAATCTTATTTCACATGTGTCGTTTTTGATTATACAGTTAAGATTCAGAAGCTTGCTCCTCAGCAACGGAGAAAGAATATTTACTGCGCTGTCAAAATTTTCTTCTTTAAAATTCATAATGTTGTACCGCCTTATAGTTTTTACACTCTAAAACTATGAGAGCGTGTCCGAATATATTACATTTTCAGGAAAACATCTTGAAGATTTCTTTTATTTATTGTATTATGTACTAAATAATCCTGTTAAGTGAGGTTTACTATGACAAAAAATAAACGATCATTTCTGGCTGATAATCAGTATATTATTGTTGCTTTTCTTGCCACTGCTGTTACAATGCTCGCTGTTTATCTTTGTAACGGTATGATACCTTTTGGAGACAAAACAATTCTGAGAATGGATCTGTATCATCAGTACGGTCCTCTTTTTGCTGAGCTTTATGATATTGTCAAAGGTGAAGGTAGCTTCCTTTATTCCTGGAAGTCGGGACTCGGAAGCTGTTTTCTGGGCAATTATTTCAATTACCTTTCAAGTCCTATCGGTGCTATTATTATGTTTTTCGGGCACAAGAATATTCCCGAAGCAATCGGCGCTATGGTTCTTATCAAGGCAGCTTTGTCAGCATCAGCCTTCACATACTATATAAAGAATTCACTTAAAAATCAGAGTATGGCTTCTGTATCCTTTGGTGTTCTTTATGCTTTTTGCGGATATATGCTCGCTTACTACTGGAATGTCATGTGGCTTGATGCTATGATTCTTCTGCCGGTAGTATTATTGGGTATAGAACGTATCATCGACCACGGTCGCCCCGCAACTTATATAACCGGTCTGGCTCTTACTATGTTTTCGAACTATTATATGTCGTATATGATATGCATTTTCTCAGTTATATACTTCATTTATTACTATGTAAATTCATACGAAAACGGGGCACTTATATGTAAAAAGTACGCCCGTAAAAAAAGAGGATTTGTTTTAGATCTGCTTAACAGGCGATTTTTCAGAACAGGACTTATTTTCGCTGTTTCCTCCCTGACAGCTGCCTGTCTTATGGCTGTGGTGCTCCTGCCTGTTTACAGCATTCTTAAGTCAAGTTCAGCCACTTCCGGTACTTTTCCGGATAGTATGAAAAGCTATTTTACATTTTTTGACTTCTTCGCAAACCACCTCGCCAGCCTCGAAACAACCATCAGAAGCAGTGGTGATGACGTTCTGCCCAATGTATATTGCGGTGCAGTAACTCTTATTCTCGCGCCCTTATTCTTCTTCTCAAAGACAATTTCAAAAAAAGAAAAGATTTCTACCCTGGTACTCCTCACATTCCTTTATTTTTCATTTAATGTAAACTATCTGAATTACATCTGGCACGGCTTCCATTTCCCGAATGATCTTCCCTACAGACAGTCCTTTATTTATTCTTTTGTTCTGATTGTAATGGCATATAAGGTATTTATCAGACTTAAAGAATTCACCACCGGTCAGATAGGCGCTGTGGGTGTGGCTATAGTTGCCTTCGTTTTCATCGTAGAAGATATCACCTCGAAAAATGTAAACTCAGTCACAGTAATTCTCACTCTTGCACTTACTGTTCTTTATGTAATTCTTCTTACACTGTTCAAGGACAAAAGATATCATACCGTCTCTCTTGCGCTTTTATTGCTTGTATGTATCTGCAGTGAGGTTGTTATGTGCGATTCGAGCAGAGTCAGCATAACCATAACAAAGGACTCTTATGCTTCGGACTACGAGGATTTCCGAACTCTGAAGGATGCAATAGACACCGCTGAGGACGGTGAGTTTTACAGAATGGAGCTTACTGATCTCAGAACAAGAATGGACCCAAGCTGGTACGGATATAACGGAGCTTCTGTGTTCTCTTCTATGGCCTTCGAAGCACTCTCTAATCTGCAGGATGACCTCGGAATGATGAGCAACCGCATAAACAGTTATACCTATAATCCGCAGACACCTGTTTATAATATGATGTTTTCACTTAAATATATAGTGAACAATGCAACTCCGAACACACTTGAGTCACCTTTCTATTCAGCATCACTTAAAGCAGGTAAATACTCAGCCTATAAAAACAACTATCATCTTCCTATTGCTTACTGCATCAGTAACAACGCAGAAAACTGGGCATCCGAAGATTATATGAATGTATGGAAGATAGAGACAGGTTCCGATCCTTTTATGCTTCAGGGTGATTACTTTGATCTCGCTACAGGTGCCGGTAACCCATTCGAAAAAATCGACATTTCATATATAACTTACTCAAACATTTCTCCGTTTACAGAAAGCCTTGAAGGTACAAATTTCAGTTATTCCAAAACTACTGCCGACGCTGACGGTTCAGCCGTAATTTATATTACAACCGAGAAAAAAGGCAATGTTTATGTTTATTTCGACGTTACGGGTGCATCTGATAAACATGTAACGATTACCTCTTCACTCGGAACAATCACACAGAACACCAGTCAGAACTGTATTCTTGATCTTGGATATTATAATGAAAATGAAACAATTACAGTTAACGTACCTTTCGAAAGCAACAACGGTACTCTGAAATTCAATGCATACACTATCAATGAAAAGATATTCGAGAAAGGATACTCTGTTCTGTCTGATACACAGATGCTTGTAGAAAAATTCGAAGATACACATATAAAAGGCAGAATTACGGCAAAAAAAGACTGTCTTCTTTACACTTCAATCCCCTATGATAAAGGCTGGTCTGTTACGGTCGACGGTGAAAAGTTAAATGAAGACGAAATTATCTGCTTCGGTGGCGGCCTCATTGCAGCCAAGATAGAAAAGGGCAATCACGACATCGAATTTAACTTTACACCCAGCGGATTCAAAGCAGGACTTACGATCTCTGTATCTACTATCATCCTTCTGCTGTTAACTTCAGTTATACTGAAACTAAGAGAAAAGAAGAAATGTAAAAGACTTCTCTCTGCTTTCACTCCCATAAGCAATGTATACAGCGAAGAAATTTTCCTTATGTACGATGAAGTAAAATCTTGTCCCGTCGAAACAAAGAACAATAGCAAGGATTCTTACTGCTTACCGAAAAAAGAGGTGTTCTATCCGAACGACAGTTTCGTAAAGAAGGAAATCTTCTCACCGACACAGAATATCGAAATAGAACAGATAGACATTTAAAGTTAATCCCTTCGTTCAGAGAAGAACGAAGGGATTTTCATAACTCGGCTTATTTCATATTTCTTTCATATGACTCGATCATCTTTTTAACCATCTGACCGCCTACTGAGCCTGCTTCACGTGAAGTGAGGTGACCGTTATAACCCTGCTTAAGGTCTACACCAACTTCAGCTGCAGCTTCCATCTTGAATCTGTCAAGAGCATCTCTTGCTTCGGGTACCATACCCTTGGATGAACCGCTTTTAGACATTGATTTCACTCTCCTTCTGAAAACTTTTTTTGCGTTTGCAAATATATTTTGTGATTACAGGCCTAAAATATTAATGTTACTATTTGGTAAAAGGTAAACAAAAAACATAAAAAACTATGTATATTTTCTCAAAAAACTTGCATATTTTTTGCATTTGATGTATAATACCTAAAATTTGTTTTGGAGAGATAAAAATGAGCGGTCACAGACTTATTGATATGCACGTACATTCCGACAATTCACCCGACGGTATACATTCTCCGATGTATATCTGTGAATGCGCAGTAAAAAACAATATCGGCGCAATCGCTATCACAGATCACTGTGAGGTCGACAAATTTTTTGAAGAAAAATACAATAATATGATTTTTCATTCATTTTTTGAATCCAGTAAAGCGAGGAATGCATTTGAAGGCGAGCTGCTGGTTCTTTTAGGCCTCGAAATCGGTCAACCTCTCAGTAATATCGCTCTTGCTGACAAGATAGTCAAGCACCATCCTTATGATTTTATCCTCGGAAGCATTCATACACCCTACGGATTTGACAAGGACATAAAAGAAATAGAATACGACAAAATCGACGTATATAAATTTATGGAGGATTATTTCCTTCAGCTTACAGAAATAGCTAAATGGGACGGATGCGACGCTTTAGCACACATAACCTGTCCCATGCGAAGAATCCAAGGAAAATATCATATTGATTTTGATTATTCTGTTATTTCAGCTGTTACGGATGAACTGCTTAATACTATGATAAGATATAATAAAGCTCTTGAAATTAATACCTCAGGTCTTCGCCAGAATATTGGTCTGACTATGCCTGATACAAACATAATCAGACGTTATAAACAATTAGGCGGAAAGCTCATAACTATAGGTTCAGATGCGCATAATGCCAACGACTGCGGAAAAGGAGTAAATGAAGCAATAGATATTGCAAAAGAATGCGGATTCGAAAAGATGACATTCTATGTAAACAGAGAAATTTTAGAATTGGATATTTAAAGAGGTTCAAAATGAGCGAAAAAGAAAATATGACTTCAGGAATTAAAATCGAAAAAAAGACTATAATCGGAATAACTGCCTTGTTATTTGCAATTATGATTTTTGCAGGTATTCTAACGCAGGTTATTCCTACAGGTGCTTACCACACAGACTCGACAGGCGCGATAATTAACGGTACATACCATGAAATTCCACGCGAGCAGGTCGGATACAGTTTCTGGAGAGTATTCCTCTCACCTATCGAGACTTTCATATATTCTACAGGTGATGCTTTAACCGGTGTATCAATCATACTGGTAATTGTACTTATCGGAGGTACTTTTCTTGTACTCGATAAAAGCGGTGTTCTGAAATATATGATGAACGTCGTCGTAAATAAATTTTCAGATAAAAAATATCTGCTCTTAGCAGTTATGATTTTCTTCTGCATGCTCCTAAGTTCCTTTGCAGGTATACTTGAAGAGTCAGTGACATTGGTTCCGTTAGCAGTTGCTATTTCTCTTTCACTTGGGTGGGACTCATTTGTCGGTCTAGGATTTAGTCTTATAGCTGTAGCTTTCGGCTATTCGGCAGCTACCTTCAACCCCTTCAATGTAGGCATTGTTCAGTCTATGGCAAATTTACCTATGTTTTCAGGTGTACTGTTCAGGTGCTTCGTCTTCGTGATTATATATTCTATCCTTACTGCTTTCCTCGTAGGATACGCCAAAAAAGTAGAAAAAAGCCCTCAAAGCTCACTCTGCTATGAAAGTGACAAAGAGCTCAGAGCTCGTTTTCTTGATAAAGCCGAAACAGAAAAAGCTCTGAGTAATCCGATGATGAAAAAAGCATCAGGAGCTTTTATATCAGCACTGATTTCTGTTTTGGTAATAACAGTAATTTGTCTTATAGCAAATACATTTATCGAAGACAGAACCATATCTGATATTATCGGATACCTTCCTCTCGTTTCAATGGCTATTCTCTTTACTGTAGGCGGAATGAGAGCAGGTTATATTTCAGGTATAAAGAAAAAAGAGCTTTTCTCCGGCTTTATTTCAGGAGCAAAAACCATCCTTCCTGTCGCACCTGTAATCATCCTTATAATCTGTGTTACATACATACTCAAGCAAGGTATGATTATTGACACGCTTCTTTATTGGGTATACAACATTACAAAAGGAATCAACCCCTACATTTCTATAGTCATCATATTCCTGGTTATATGTGTTTTCGAATTTTTTATAGGAAGCGGTTCTGCTAAAGCATTTCTTCTCATGCCTATACTCATTCCCTTGGTGGATATGCTCTCTATCGGAAGACAAAATCTTATAGTAGCATTCTGCCTGAGTGACGGTTTGTGTAATGTTCTCTTTCCTACAAACGGACTTCTGATAATCGCTTTAGGTATTATCAATATTTCCTATTTCAAGTACATCAAGATTTCCTGGAAGCTGTTCCTTGCTGAATTTATTGCAAGCATCGGTATTATGGCGCTCGGAACTGCCATCGGATATTAATATATAACCTGCAGATTAACATTGTATCTGCAGGTTATTTTTTTGCCGTAAGCAAGCTTATTACAGCCGATTTTGCCTTTGCGGTATCACTCTCAAACAAACCGAAAAAACTTAATATTAGAGCTCTATGAAGACATTTTAACACAACAAAAAGACCGCCCGATTAGGACAGTCTTAAATTATAATATTGAACTGAAATTATTTAGCTTTTGATGCTTTTCTTGCCTCGATATCAGCGACGATTTCTCTCTGTCTCTTTTCAGTAAGAGTGTAGAAGAACATAGGTGCTGCACAGGCAAACATACTGATGGCACCGGACAGAATAAGAACATTCCAGAGCTTATCAGGACTTGCTACGTGACCTGTAGCAGCGTCGATACCTGCGATGCTCATTGACATAACACCGATGAATGCACCGACTGCCATACCGATTTTGTTGATGAGAGTCTGCATAGCGAAGCAGATGCCCTCACCTCTTTCGCCTGTCTTCCATTCGAGATAGTCAACAGTGTCACCGATCATAGCGTAGCTCATAATGTTATTAACACCCTGAGGAATACCGAGAAGAACAAGGCCTACTGCACCGACGATGAGCTTCCAGGGAGCATCATAGCCTACGAAGTACATAACAGCCATTACGACACCACCGAAGAGATGAACGAGAATGTATGTGTATTTCTTTGTGAATTTTTTGGTAAGCCAGGGAACGAGAACGGATGCAACGAGACCGCCGGGAATAACAAGAAGAGTTATAATACCGTATAAGCCTTCGTTCTTAAGAACATACTTTGCGAAATAGAGACCACCGGTGTATGAGTAAACCATTCTTGCGCCACCGAGAACACCTGAAAGAACGATGAGAAGAAGCTCTTTGTTCTTAAAGAGAAGCTTGAGGTTGTGACCAAATGAAGGTACTTCATCATAATCAGCTGTGATGTGTTCCTTTGTGTTTTTGAAGCCGTAGAAGAACATAGGTACAGCAGCAACAACAAATACAACAGCGCAGATGAAGTATGTCCACTTAAGAGTGTCAGCGTTAGCTTCAATACTGCTGTTCATAACAGTTCCGATGAAAGTACGTGCAGCTTCTTCAGCTGTTTTACCCTGATTAGAAACAATAGCAGCGATCTGCTCAGCTTTATCGATCATAATCTGATCAAGATGAGCTTCTGTGTACTTGAACTTAGCGGTTACAGCATTAGTGATAATGGGAACACCTACTGTAACGATACCTGCACCGACAGTACAAACAAGACGGACAACTGTAAGAATATTACCTCTTACTGTTGTGTCATTTGTAAGACAGGTTGCAAGACCCCAATAAGGTACGTCAGCTACGGTGTAAGCAACAGACCAGATAACATAGAGGACAGAAATTGTTACGAATGTCCACATTGCCTTTGCTTCATAAATGGGAAGGAAGCAAAGAATGGTGCAGATAGCGATAGGAATAGCCATCCACTTAAGATAAGGTCTGCATTTACCCCACTTAGTTCTTGTTTTGTCAACGATTGAACCCATAATCGGGTCGTTACAGGCGTCAAATACTCGTGTGCCAAGCATAAGGAAGGCTACTGCAATAGCGCCTTCCATAGCACCGACCTTAACACCTTCAGCACCGAAAAGAAGAGCGTCAGTCATAAATACTGTGATATATGAACCGATAATGGTGCATATGAAGTTCTGTCCGAAGCCTGCAACACCGTAAGCTACTGCTTCCCTCGGCTGAACACCTTTGCCCGGTGTAGTACCGAACAGCTTGTGTAAAAGTTCATTAACTTTCATGTTTTCCTTTTTCCTTTCACTATGTATATTTTGACTAAAATACACTTTTAATGTGCATTTAACTTGATGATTATAACACAATAAAAAATTAAAGGCAAGTTAATAACACTTGCCTTTTTGCTAATTAACAATTTATTTAAAATTTAGATGCCTTTTCAGGTATTGACCTGTGTACGAATCGGGATTGTTTGCGATTTCTTCAGGTGTTCCCACCGCGATAACAGTTCCTCCGCCGTCACCGCCCTCGGGACCGAGATCAATTACATAGTCAGCAGATTTGATTACATCGAGATTATGCTCAATAACTATCAAGCTGTTACCCTTGTCCACGAGTGTCTGAAGAACATCAATCAGCCTGTGCACATCAGCTGTGTGAAGTCCCGTAGTAGGCTCATCAAGAATATATATCGTTCTGCCGGTTGAAGGTCTTGCAAGCTCAGTAGAAAGCTTGACTCTCTGAGCTTCGCCGCCCGAAAGTGTAGTAGCCGGCTGTCCTATTTTAACATAACCAAGACCGACATCATAAAGGGTTTTAAGCTTTTTGTGTATTTTAGGAATATTTTCGAAGAAAACCATCCCTTCTTCAATGGTCATTTCGAGAACATCGTAAATAGATTTTCCTTTATATCTGACATTGAGTGTTTCTGAGTTATATCTTTTTCCTTTACAAACCTCACAGGGAACATATACATCAGCCAGAAAGTGCATTTCGATTTTGACTATACCGTCACCTTCGCAAGCTTCACAGCGTCCGCCTTTAACATTGAAAGAAAATCTTCCCGCCGTATACCCCTTAGCCTTCGCATCGGTAGTAGAGGCAAAAAGCTCACGGATATCAGAAAATACACCTGTATATGTGGCAGGGTTTGAGCGCGGTGTTCTGCCTATCGGAGATTGATCGATATTAATTACCTTGTCGAGATTTTCAATTCCCTGCATTTTTCTGAATTTACCCGGTATTGTTTTAGCGCCGTTCAATTCATTGGACAAGTGCTTATTAAGCACTTCATTTACAAGAGAGGATTTACCTGAGCCCGACACGCCCGTAACTGCAACAAATTTACCAAGCGGAATATCCACATCGATATTTTTCAGATTATTCTGTGATGCACCGAAAATTTTGAGAGATTTACCGTTTCCATTTCTTCTTTCTTCAGGTACAGGAATCACTTTCTTACCGCTGAGGTACTGGCCTGTAACAGAACTTTCACAGTTCAGTATATCATCTACCGAACCGCAGGCAACGATGTTACCGCCATGAATACCGGCACCTGGGCCGACGTCAACCACATAATCAGCCTCGAGCATTGTATCCTCGTCGTGCTCGACTACAATAAGCGTGTTGCCGATGTCACGCAGATGCTTGAGTGTATTTATAAGCTTACCGTTATCTCGCTGGTGAAGGCCGATGCTCGGCTCATCGAGAATATAGAGAACACCCACAAGTGATGAACCGATCTGAGTAGCAAGTCGTATTCTCTGGCTTTCACCGCCTGAAAGCGAGCCTGACTGCCGTGCTAAAGTAAGATAGCTAAGACCCACGCTGTTAAGGAATGAAAGCCTTTCGGTAATTTCTTTTATGATAAGATTAGCGATAGTCTTTTCTCTTTCTGTAAGTTTTTCGGGAAGAGCTCTGATAAAATCAAGAGAATCGGAAACAGAAAGTGAGCAAACCTCGTGTATATTTTTACCGTCAACAGTAACACTGAGAGCCTCTTTGCTGAGTCTTGCTCCACCACACTCGTGACATTCGATAACTGACATAAGTGATTCAATTTCCTTTTTTGAAGCCTCAGAGGATGAATCGGTATATCTTCGCTGCATATTATTCAGAATGCCCTCGAATTCAGCGAAATATGTTCCGCTTCCATAGCTAGTGGTTCTTTCCATTTTCATTTTTTCACCCTTAGTTCCGTACAGAAGAGCTTCATATGCCTCAAAAGACAAGTCCTCAATAGGAGTATCGAGATCAAATCCGTATTTTTTTCCGAGCGCCGTATAATACATTCCCGAAATCGAGTTTTCGTCCTTACACTGCCAGCCTGAAGCCTTAATAGCTCCCTGTCTGATAGAAAGCTTTCTGTCAGGAATAATCATAGAAGGTGAAATCTCCATAAAAACTCCGAGACCGGAGCATTTTTTGCAGGAGCCGAAGGGGCTGTTGAAAGAAAACATACGAGGAGTTATCTCTCCGAAGCTTACACCGTGCTCGGGACAGGCATAATTCAGTGAAAACATAACCTCTTTATCTCCGATAACATCGACTAAAAGCAAACCGTCAGCGAGCTTTGTAGCTGTTTCTATCGAGTCGGCAAGACGTGATTTTATACTTTCCTTTACAACCAATCGGTCAACAACAACTTCAATATTATGCTTTTTGTTTTTCTCTATTTTTATATTCTCCGAAAGATCGTAAATAATCGAGTCAACTCTGACACGTACAAAGCCCGATTTCCGTATACCTTCAAGCTCTTTCACATACTCCCCTTTTCGGCCTCTGACTATAGGTGCCATCAGCTGAATTTTTGTACCTTCAGGGTACTCGAGGATTTTATCTACTATCTGGTCCACCGTCTGCTGCTTTATTTCCTTGCCGCACACAGTACAGTGAGGTATACCGATACGTGCATAAAGAAGACGGAGATAGTCGTATATTTCCGTAATGGTTCCTACAGTTGAACGCGGATTTTTAGATGTAGTTTTCTGATCGATGGAAATAGCAGGCGAAAGACCTTCGATATAATCCACGTCAGGTTTATCCATCTGGCCTAAAAACTGTCTGGCATAAGAAGAAAGTGACTCGACATATCTTCTCTGACCCTCAGCATAAATCGTATCGAAGGCAAGAGAAGATTTTCCCGACCCTGAAAGTCCGGTAAAGACAATAAATTTATCTCTTGGCAGGGTAAGATCGACATTTTTCAGATTATGCTCTCTTGCACCCTTGATAATAATATTTTTCTGTGACATATTTACCTCTTATTTCATCATACCTTTGAATTTTTCTATCTTGTCGCGAAGGAAGGCTGCGTGCTCGAATTCGAGTATTTTAGCTGCTTCCTTCATCTCAGAAGTAAGCTGTTTTATGACTTTTTCTTTTTCGGAACGTGAAAGCTTGGAAAATGCTTTATCCGTATCAAGCTTCTTTTCGGAAATTTCAATAACATCACGAACCTGTTTTACTATGGTTTTCGGAACTATTCCGTTGTCAATATTATATTGATTCTGTATTTCACGGCGCCTTTTGGTTTCATCTATGGCATATTTCATTGACGGAGTTATTTTATCGGCATACATAATTACTTCACCGTTTGCATTTCGAGCCGCTCTGCCGATAGTCTGAACAAGGGAGGTTTCAGAGCGTAAAAAGCCCTCCTTATCGGCATCAAGAATAACCACAAGAGATACCTCCGGAATATCAAGACCTTCTCTTAAAAGGTTGATTCCTACCAGCACATCAAATTCACCCAGACGAAGATCTCTGATAAGCTCCATTCTCTCCATTGTATCCACATCATAGTGCATATATCTTACCTTTATACCGAAATTATCAAGATAATCCGTTAAAGATTCAGCCATTTTTTTAGTCAGAGTAGTTATAAGAACTCTTTCTTTTCTCTGTGTACGAATATTAATTTCACTGACAATATCATCAATCTGACCTTCGGTAGGTCTGACACTGATAACAGGATCAAGCAGACCTGTAGGCCTGATAATCTGCTCGACAATCTGTAAGCTTTTCTCTTTTTCGAAATTAGCAGGTGTAGCACTCACAAATATTTTCTGCCCTACCATATCATAAAATTCATCAAATTTTAGCGGTCTGTTATCATAAGCTGAGGGTAGACGGAATCCGTATTCAATCAGTGATTCCTTTCTTGATCTGTCACCACCGTACATAGCCCGTACCTGTGGAAGCATTACGTGAGATTCATCCACGAAAAGCAGAAAATCATCAGGGAAATAGTTAAGCAGTGTAAAAGGTGCAGCACCTGCAGGCCTGTCAGACATAATTCTGGAATAGTTTTCAATACCTTTGCAGAAGCCCGTTTCGCGAAGCATTTCGAGATCGTAAAGAGTCCTTTGCTTTATTCTTTCAGCTTCGAGAAGCTTTCCCGCCTTCGTAAATTCCACCACTCTGTCTTCCATTTCCTGCTTTATGTCCTCGAGAGCCTTTTCGAGCTTATCAGGCGCTACGACATAGTGCGAAGCAGGATAAATTGCGACATGGGAAACATTATTCTTTATTTCACCTGTGAGGGGGTTGATTTCAGAAATACGATCAATCTCATCACCGAAAAATTCTACACGGATAGCTGTGTCCGATGTATATACGGGATAAATCTCCACCACGTCACCGCGGACACGGAATTTATTTCTGACGAAATTCAAATCATTTCTGTCATACTGAATTTCCACGAGCTTTTCTATCAGTTCTTCACGGCTTTTCTCCATACCTACACGCAGTGAAATTACCATATTACGGTAATCGATAGGGTTACCGAGAGTATAAATACAGGACACACTGGCTACTATTATTACATCTCTTCTTTCCGACAGAGCAGAAGTAGCAGAGTGTCGTAGCTTATCGATTTCATCGTTTATAGCAGAGTCCTTTTCGATATATGTGTCGGTAGTGGGAATATAAGCCTCAGGCTGATAATAATCATAATATGATACGAAATATTCCACAGCGTTTTCCGGAAAGAATTCCTTAAACTCACTGCAAAGCTGACCGGCCAGCGTTTTGTTATGAGCGAGGACGAGAGTAGGTCTGTTAAGCTGTGCAATAATATTAGCCATAGTAAAGGTTTTACCCGAGCCGGTTACACCCATAAGAGTCTGTTCCTTATAACCCTTGTTTACACCGTCAACAAGTGCAGCTATGGCCTTAGGCTGATCACCTGTAGGTTTGAAATCAGATACAAGCTTAAAACAGTCCATATATATCTCCTTTCTCATTTTAACAGAAATATTATACTACAAATTCACTGTAAATGTAAAGCATAAAGATACAAACAAAAAAACAAAATTATTAAATAAGATTTAAGTTATTGCTAAAGTTGTGACTGTATGCTATAATCAATAAAAATGATTTCGAGGTGTAAAATGAACATAGCTAATAAGTTAACAATCTTCAGAGTTATTCTTGTGCCGTTTTTCGTGGTATTTATGCTTACGGATTTCACAGCCTACAACAGATGGATAGCTTTCGGTATTTTCGTAATTGCTACTATCACAGATAAACTGGACGGTACAATAGCACACAAATATAATATGGTGACCAATTTTGGCAAATTTATGGATCCTATCGCAGATAAGCTTTTGGTCTGTTCGGCTCTAATATGTCTGACCGCTACAGGCGAAGTGCCCGCTTGGGTTACTATCGTCATTATAGGCAGAGAGTTCGCAATCAGCGGAATAAGACTTATCGCGGCAGACAATAATGTAGCTATTGCGGCTACCTGGTGGGGCAAAAGTAAAACCATAGCTCAGATGGCTATGATAATAATCATACTAATGAACATATCTGCGCTGCACTTATTAGGTCAGATTGTTATGTATGTTTCAGTTGCCCTTACTGTGATTTCATTGGTCGATTATATTGTAAAGAATAAAAATGTTCTTACCTTTGATGACAAATAAGCCTATAAAGAGTCTTTTTAAGGCTCTTTATTTGTTTTTAATATTGACAAAAGGCTGATAAAATTGTTAATATATAAGTTGTAATTTTATATTTTTGAAAGGAAGTAATTATATGAATAAAGGTAAATTTTATATAACCACCGCTATTGCATATACTTCGAGAAAGCCACACATCGGTAACAGCTATGAAATCGTTCTTACCGATGCTATTGCGCGTTACAAGAGACTTCAGGGCTACGATGTATATTTCCTTACAGGTACCGACGAGCACGGTCAGAAAATCGAGGAATATGCTAAAGCTGCAGGAGTATCTCCCAAAGAATATGTAGACGGTGTAGCCGCTGAAATCAGAGGTATCTGTGACACACTTAACACCACATATGACAAATTTATCAGAACTACCGATGATTATCACGAAAAGGTAGTACAGAAAATCTTTAAAAAGCTCTATGAACAGGATGATATTTATAAAAGTGAGTACGAAGGCCTCTACTGTACTCCCTGTGAATCCTTCTGGACTGAATCTCAGCTCGTTGACGGCAAATGTCCTGACTGCGGCAGAGAGGTAAAAAAAGCCAAGGAAGAAGCATATTTCCTCCGTCTTTCTAAATATCAGAAGCAATTAGAGGAATATATCGAAAATAATGACGGGTTTATTTATCCCGAAAGCCGTAAAAAAGAAATGCTCAATAACTTCATTAAGCCCGGAATTCAGGATCTTTGCGTTTCCAGAACATCCTTCAAATGGGGCGTTCCTGTTTCCTTTGATGATAACCACGTAATTTATGTGTGGATTGATGCACTTTCAAACTATATTACAGCTTTAGGCTACGATCCCGACGGTTCAGGTGACCTTTACAAAAAATATTGGCCTGCTGACGTGCATATTATCGGTAAGGATATCGTGCGCTTCCATACTATCTACTGGCCCATTATGCTTATGGCTCTCGGTGAGGAGCTTCCGAAGCAGGTATACGGTCATCCCTGGCTTCT
>CALCHE010000080.1 GCA_937901145.1 uncultured Clostridia bacterium | reverse complement strand
ACAATCTTCCAGATAAAGCCCATAAAGCCGCCCTTGTGGCAAAGGTGGTCACAAGCTTCGTCTGTGGGTTCTTCGGGTGTGTCGGGTGTGGGGTCTTCGGGATCAGGCTTTTCGAACTCGTGACCGCAACCGTTATCACACTTATAGTCACCGTCTGCATCTTTATGAGTGAGAGCATCAATAGCCTTTTCATCTGTCTCGCCGCAACCGTTGTCACAGTAAGCAACTTCCTTACCTTCTACACCGCACTTTGCTTCTTCTGTTACTTCGTACTTTGTGAAAGAGTGTTTGAGCGCTTCAACCGTAAATTTATCTCTGTCAAGCTCTTCACCGCAAGCGCAGTAAACAACAAGGTCGTATGAGCCTGCAACATCACACTTGGGAGCAACTTCGTTTTCTTTTACTGCTTCAAGAGGTGTGTGTGCATCGGGGTCAGCAGGAAGTTCAACATAAGTTGTGTAATCACAAGCTGTGCAGTATTCGTAAGCATCCCAACCGATTTCTGTACAAGTGGGAGCCTTAGCATCAACTGAAACAATATTATGTCCAACAGTTACAACATCAGAAAGATATACATTTTCGCCTACTGAGGTCTTACATACGTATGTTTTTCCGCACTCAGGGTTCTGTAAGGTCTTATCTGTTTCTGTTTCATCCATTTCACTTATTTTTATAAGCTCAATTTCAAATTCTGTAGTTTCATTAGCAACATCAACATCTATTCCGACAATTACTTCTGCATCGGAATCTATTGTTACACTTGCTTTTCCCGTAGCTCTTACATACTCTTCAATTGAATAGTCCTCTGTGTGAACATTCAAATCAAATGAACGAGCAGATGTTGTTGAAACTGTTATCATATCTCCTGCTTCAACATCAACAGTAAATAATTCGACATACCAACCGCCATGCAACCATTTTTCATTTTCAAAGATTACCTCGTCAATAGCCGTTACATTATCAGGTGTAAGTACAATTTTTTCTGCCTCATACCATTGGAAAGTGGCATTAGAATTATTAAAGTCAACTGTGTAACCATTTTCCGCTGAAGGTTGCTGAGTGAATGCATTCGCAACAACATAAACATAAAGTTCACCGGTTGTTTCATCATATTCTGTTTTTTCCAAGAAGCAATTCTCGAATTCAGAACAATAATTTACAGTATATTTTTCCGCTTCTTCAGCATTTTCAATTCCTTCAAGAAGCTTAAATTTTCCTGTAATATCAATCCAAGCGTCAATAGTTAAGCCATCACCTGAGTAATCAGCCACATTGATAACTGCCTTTGCAACATCTGTATTGTAAATGGATGCATCAATATGAGCCACTCCATCGCTTGTTTCAAGAACAGTATCATAAATATTTATAATACTTGAATATTCCATATGACAAATCAAAGCGTTTGTATCACATTTTATTTTACCGCCATAAAGATTTACAACACAGTTGTCTCGATATACAGATATATCGATATTTTCAAGAGTTCCGTTATATAAATTTATTTCACGAGCTCCGTTGTAAGTCAAAATCCCACCATTTGTATCTGTACTTATAATTTTGCCTGTATTTTCAGCAGAAGTATCATATATGGAAAGTGAACCCTGAACATACAAAACAAATTTTTTTGAACTCCATGTATAACCGTTAAGGTCAATTTCGACATCAGAACCTGCATCCGTATGAAATAGGGTATTGTAGTAAAGAATTGAAATATCACTTGCTAACTTATATTTGCCGGCGGGAATGTATTGATATACAACAATACCAGAAATTACTTTATAATTCACTTCCACTCCGTCAATACAAAGAATATCTGCATCGTTTACAGTAAGGATTTTTGCATCGCTGAAATCGGGGGTGTCCTCAGCCGCAAAGGCAAAGGGAATGGTTGTTACAATCATTAAGATTGCAAGGATGATTGATAATGTTTTTTTCATTTGTTTGTATCTCCTTTCGGGATTTTTATAAACTATTCTGAGCTTATTGATTTTGACTCAGAATTCAGTTTTCTTTTTTAATATTAAACTCTTCGAAGACATCTTCGACTGTCTTTTTTGCCAGAGTTTCAAAATCTATTTTTTTAACAAACTCGTTGGTCTGATCAATCTTGGCCTGATCAATATCATAAATTCTGAGCATAGTGCTTATAAGTCTTTCTGTTTTTGCCTGCATTGTGAAATACATATCACAGGGCACCGACATATAAGCTCTCATAATTCCCATTGATGCGATTTCAAGCTCATAATAATCCTTCAGCTCAAAATCCGGGAAGGTACTGCCAAACTGCTTATAGAGCATTTCCGATCTTCTTTTGAGAACCTCTTCGCTTGTTTTAGGCATTGAGTAACCTGAAAGGTAGAGATTGCGCATATCGTCACTCATCTCCGCCATATAAACCTGCAGCACCTCATTTGCCATAAAAATCATTATCTTATCATCGGTAAGCTTTGTTGATACAGCATCTGACGCCCGGGTTACGGCATCGAGAAATTCCGTTACAAGACGGACAAGAATTTCTTCCTTGCTGTTCATTTCATATAATATTTTTGATTTCGGTATCCCGGACAGCTTCGCAATATCTGTCAGGCTGGTTTTCTCAAAGCCTTTTTGCACAAACATAGCAGTTGCGGCTGTGAGTATTTTATCGTGTAATTCTCTGCTTTCCGCTTCGCTTCTTACGTTAGCCAAACCATCACTCCTTCCGAAAAATATACCTCAATTTATACCGCAGTTTAATTTCAAGTGTATTTTAACACTGTAAAGCGTTTTTGTCAATATCAGCAATGCACATTTGTATTGTAAACTTCTACAATTATGTTTGTGCAACAAACCTATAAAATATTATCAACCGTTGATTTTATTTTTATATTATGTTATATTCTACTTATGAAAATTAAGGAGGAAATATCTATAATGCAGGTCACTGCAGCTTCCTTTATGAGGATAACGGTGATATTCTTATGGTTTACCACGCAAATACAACCCTTGATTTCTTCGGGTCTTCGAGACTTACCTATGTAAAGCAGATGGAATTTGAAAAGGGCAGACCCCTATTCTGATTAACATAACAATACAAATAACGAGGCAGTTCAGCACGAACCGCCTCGTTTGTTATTTTACACATTATTGTTCCTGTGAATCCCATATATATTCGAGAATATTCTTATAGCCTGCATTACATAAGTTCCTGAACACAAAAACATCACTGCCTATCACAACTATGTCATTGTCATCAATAATCTCAGCTTCTGAAAGTTCTACATCGTTGAGCAATATTCTCTTCGTACTGTTTACAACAGGAATAAACATACATGATGAATTAATATCATAAAACACATTTGCAAAAATCGGATCTTCCTGCATACAGTCTGCCCATACTTTTTCATCCTGTATTTTTATAAAATTGTTACCCTGTGCAATTTTATACATCTTTCCGCTGTTATTACCGCTCACCTGAATAAGACAGCCTAAGGGCAACATTTCATTATACCGCTTCATCCTGTCAAATTTCGCTCTTATCTGAGGCGGTATAGCACTTGTGGGTACTT
>CALCHE010000079.1 GCA_937901145.1 uncultured Clostridia bacterium | reverse complement strand
TACTTTGACTTTATTTTTTACGAAAAATGGGTCACATCTATTTACAACGCAGATATTTAATAAGAAAAGCAGACTCCCGAAAAGAGAGTCCGCTTAATTTGTCAGGATGAAAAGCCCAGAGAAAGCTTTCCGTCAATAAGATTAGTAAGAAGACGGATAAAGGCAGTAAGGAGACGAATACCGAGAGCTGCCATACTGTCGGTAACTTTATCGTAAGCGGCATCGGGCTCAGTAACAGGAATAAGGGTTTCGCTGTCGATTCTTTCCAGATACTGAGGGTACTTTTCATTATCTACCGTCATATCATAGCGCATAAGCTCCAGACTCATCTCGTGAAGCTCACTGTGCCAGTCATGATGAAGATTTTTCACAAACCAGCTTCTTTCGGGAAGAAGTGCTGTAGCAGCATTGATTTTGTAATCAGGTGAAAGATAGGTTGTATCTGTGAGAGCATTTATATATGCAGGGCTGAAGGCTTCTCCGTAATCGGCGCATTCTGCACCGAAGGACTGTCTGGGTACTGAGGTAGTAGAGTCACTTTCGGCGGCAGCCCCTTCATAAAGAGGCATATCGGGATAGCCGTATTTTGTGAAAATATAGAAATTTATACCCTTGCTCTGAAGCTCGAGAATGGTTTCCTCTGCGCAGAGCTGAACCTCATAATGATATCGGTCAGTCTTTTCGATTAAGCCGGCATATTCATCCCTTCTGTCACCGTATACGAACTCAATAGCCTGTTCGTATTTATCCGCAGTTACCATCGACCAATAAGAAGTCCATGTTCCGATAATATTCGGAAGAAGCTCCGGAATAAGATCGCCCTTTATCTCATTAAAGAGCATAAGAAGTGCGTCAGTGCCTAAGCCTAAAACCTCTGCCTGTCTGAAAACGTCCAACAGAGCATAAACAAAGCCGGAAAGCACCTCGTCCTCGATAAGATTTTCGTCCTCAAGATAGTACTCAGCGAAATTGGTTACTGCCTTGTCCTCGAGAACTACCTCTCCCGAAAACAGTGCTGTCATATAATCAATACCCATAACAGATGAGGCATAGTATGAAACGTCACTTACATTTTCCAGAGCGTGATCCTTATAAAGAGTGATGTAGGCCTGAATTACATTTGCGCCGTAGCAACGGCCTACAAGCTGTACCTTATCCTTACCTGTGGCTTCTGTAACTCTGTCAATATAATTTTTAAGCTCCTCAGCGGTAGTGATGGGAGAAAGCCTCCAATCATACCAGAAGCGGTAATCCCAGATGCCGTAATCGGAATACTTCTTTTCAACCTCAACTGTGGAGGAATGCTTTGCAGGGTGGCTTCCGTTACCGGCTTCACCGTTTTTATCGAGGACCACCTTTTCGAAAAGAGGTGCAACATAACTGTTTACCTTTTCGGCATATGCCTTATAATCACGTCCGACAAAGCCGAAAGCGAGCTCCTGAAGACAGGGCACAAGTGACTCTTTGACTACAGACATAACATCCACATCAAGATCCCAGATTTTTTCTCCCTCAGCACTGAGAATGTCATTAGTCTGCGCACCTGTGACATAAATAGTGGGATATTCCTCAGGCTCAGACTCTGCAAAAGCAGGAAGGGATAATGTAAGCACCATTATCAGAGACAGCACAAGAGAAATTGTTTTTTTCATAAAAATGCCTCCTTTATTATTTTACTAATATAGAATATCGCACATCAGTCTCTGTTTTGTTAACAAAATGTTAACACTATCAAAATATATCATATCTGCCCGAAAAATCAGCAGGCTCAAATGCATTTTCGATATTATTGAACCTATAAATTCTGCCGTCATTCACCCACACCTCAAAAACATCAAACCTGGGCTGCTTCTCACAAGCCCTCTTTTCAAGGTATCTGAAGGCGGTAAGAGTCAGCTTTTGCTGTTTTTTCAAATCCACAGCCTCACGGGGATTTGTCCGTGTGTTACTGCTTCTGGTTTTAACCTCGCAGAAAACTATCTGAATTTCATTCTCCGCTATAACATCGATTTCACCGTAACGGGAATGAAAGTTCATTTCACTGACAGTGTATCCGAGCTTACGGTAATACTCAGCGGCAAACTCTTCACCCCTTCTGCCCGTTATCCCCTTCTCCATCTTATTCACCTAAAATCTTTTTCAGGAAGGTTCTTCTGTGTTCGGGGCAGATGCCGTGCTCGGCTATGGCTTCATAGTGAAGCTTCGTTCCGTAACCCTTATGCTTAGCAAAGAAGTATTCAGGATATTTTTTATCCGCCTCAAGCATATATCTGTCTCGGGTTACCTTGGCGAGAATGGAGGCTGCAGCGATGGACACGGATTTGGCGTCACCCTTTACCACCGTTTTTTCCCCTATAGCAAGGCCGGGCTTTCCGTTTCCGTCGATAAGTGCCATATCAGGTTTGACACTGAGATTTTCCACAGCTGTGCGCATAGCGAGGAAGGTAGCCTGCAGGATGTTTATTTCATCGATAGTCTGTGCATCCACCATCTGTATACTGTATGCGAGCGCTTTTTCGGTTATTATATCATAAAGCTGTTCACGCTTTTTTTCACTGAGCTTTTTCGAGTCGTTTATACCCTCGATCTCGCAGTCTAAAGGTAAAATAACCGCCGCCGCGCAGACAGGTCCGCAGAGAGGACCCCTGCCCGCCTCGTCAACACCGCATATCACATTATAGCCCTCAGCCATAGCTTCCTTTTCAATATCAAAATTCATATTTTAACATCCTCAGCTTTCATATTAAATCACAAAAAGGACTGTCCCAAAGGAAACAGTCCCATATTGTATAATAGTTTAAAATCAAAGAACCTTGCAGAAATTGAAGATTGATTCGGGAAGCTCTTCTTTGTCAGCGGAAATAGTGAATACGAAATCCTTTTCGTTAACAGATGAAAGCTCATAAACCTTCTCAAGGAAAGATGCAAGCTCGCTGTAATCTCTGCCGCCGATACGGAGAGTAGCATCAACGAGAACATCAGTGATGTCGTGGTTACCTGCGCATACACCTGCGAGGAAGCCGTAGAATGCTGCATAGCCCTTTACTTCGTAATCGTCAGTAGCAATAAGTCTTGCACGGTAGTTAACATCATATGTTAATTTGGTTTCCTTTTCAACACAGACAACATTACCCTTAGAGTTTTCAATTGCCTCGTTTACACAAGAAATCAAACGCTTTGTTTTTCCTGCACCTTTGTGTCCTAAAATAATAGAAATCATTTTGTATTTCCTCCTTTTATTTGTTTCGTCGGAATAAGTATATCACACTTCCGAGTCAATTACAAGTATATTATATCACTTACTTAATCTTTCTTCAAGTACTTCTTTCTCTTTTTCGTAACCGGGTTTGCCTAAAAGAGCAAACATATTCTTTTTGTAGCTTTCTACACCCGGCTGGTCAAAGGGATTGATGCCAAGAACATAACCTGATATTGCACAAGCCTTCTCGAAGAAGTAAATGAGATAACCTAAAGATTTTTCGCTCATATCATCGTTAGTAATAACGATATTGGGTACGAGACCGTCGTTATGAGCAAGAACTGTTCCCTGATATGCCTTTTCGTTGACGAAGTCCATGGTCTTTCCTGCGAGGAAGTTAAGACCGTCCACATTTTCAGCATCTTCCTTGATTACGATTTCAGCCTTTGTCTTTTCGAAACGTACAACGGTTTCGAACATAATTCTTTCGCCTTCCTGGATGTACTGACCGAGAGAATGAAGGTCAGTGGAGAAAATCGCAGAAGTGGGGAAAAGACCTTTGTTTTCCTTGCCTTCACTTTCGCCGAAGAGCTGTTTGAGCCATTCGTTCATCATAGTGAAGCAGGGTTCATATGAAACAAACATTTCTGTCTTTTTGCCCTGAGCATAAAGAGCATTACGGACAGCGACATATTTGTAGCAGTCATTTTCTTCCACGGATTTACTCATAAGAGCCTCTCTGGCCTGAGCGGCACCTGCCATAAGAGCATCGATGTCGATACCTGCAGCTGCGATGGGAAGAAGACCTACAGCGGTGAGAACGGAATATCTGCCGCCTACATCATCGGGAACAACGAAGGTTTCGTAGCCTTCTTTGTCTGCGAAGCTTTTAAGTGTGCCCTTTTCCTTGTCGGTTGTGACAAAGATTCTTTCAGCAGCCTTTTCCTTGCCGTACTTTTCGATAAGCATTTCGCGGAAAATTCTGAAAGCGATAGCGGGCTCTGTGGTGGTACCTGACTTAGAGATAACATTCACTGAGAAATCCTTACCGTCACAGATAGAAATGATTTCATCGAGATAAGATGATGAAATGCTGTTACCTGCATAATAGATAGCAGGTGTACCCTTACGGGTATCGTTATAATTCTGACCCTTTACGAATTCGATAGCAGCTCTGGCTCCGAGATAGGAACCGCCGATACCGATTACGATAAGGACATCACTGTTGCTTTTGATTTTTTCTGCTGCAGCTTTGATGCGTGCAAATTCTTCCTTGTCATAATCAACGGGAAGGTCAACCCAACCTGTGAAGTCACTGCCTGCGCCTGTTTTTCCGTGTAATGCATCGTGTGCATCGTTAATTTTTGACTGATAAGATGCTATTTCTTCATCTGTTATAAAAGAAGAAACGTATTTTTTTGTTAATTTTGCTGACATACTTAGTACTCCTAAATATATATTTGTGGTATTTTCTGTATTTTAATACAAATTATGAGATTTGTCAACCTTAATATTATATTATTCGCAACCTTTTGTAAGACTTTTTAATATTCTGCCCGCCATAATGAAAATATTTATCCTTCCGACAGCATTTTTGGCCGTAAGATTATACTCTGCCACAGTTTTATCACCGAGAATAAGCTCAACCTTACCGAGAGTCTGATTTTCCTCCACAGGCGCCTGTACATCCTCACAGAGAGTGATTTTCGTTTCCAGAGACTGCTTCTGACCGCTTTTAAGAGTAAGCTTTTCTATCTCTGACAGCTGAGGCTCCACATAAGAGTCTGTACCCTTGATTACTCTCACCGGCTGTAAGGCTGACAAATCAATTTCAGGTGTAACATTTTCATAATTGGCAAAGCCCCAATCGAGCATAGCCTTGGCGCCCTCAAAGCGGTCTGTGCTGTTTTTCGCACCCATCACCACAGCCACCAGATGAAGGCCGTCCCTTTCAGCGGAGGCCGAAAGACAGTGTCCTGCCTTTGAGGTGGTACCTGTTTTAAGGCCTGTAGTACCCTTATAGAAACGGACGAGGCGGTTTGTGTTTACCAGCTGGGTTTCACCGCCGCGAAGAGAATCCATCCATACGGTAGTATAGTCCCTTATTTTTTCGTGTCTGAGAAGCTCGCAGGACATAAGAGCGATGTCATAGGCCGTAGTGAGATGCTCCTCGGTATCGTCATCGAGTCCCGAGCAGTTGACAAAATTCGTGTTTTTCATACCGAGAGTCTTTGCTCTGTCATTCATCATTTTCACGAAAGCACTTTCACTGCCCGCTATATACTCACCGAGTGCCGTACAGGCATCGTTTGCACTTGCTATGGCTGTGGCACGCAGAAGCTCATCGACACTCATCTGCTCCCCTTCCTTCAGCCATATCTGACTTCCGCCCTTGGATGCGGCATCGGGACTCGCCGTCACCGTGTCGTCAAGAGAAATCTTTCCGCTGTCGAGCGCTTCCATAAACAGAAGTAAAGGCATTATCTTGGTAACAGAAGCGGGATAAAGCTGTTTATGCTCACTGAATGAATAAAGAACCTGACCTGTCTGTACATCCATAAGCACTCCGCTTTCAGCTTTCACTGTTATACCGCTTTCATTCTCTGCAGAAACAGAAAAAGCGAAAAGTGTCATAGAAAGCGAAATAAAAGTTATTAAGGCTGTCAACCTTTTCATATTTATCACCTCAAAAAAGTTTTCGCTAATAAATATGAAAGAAAACGGTAAAATAAAACAACTACTTGAATATTCTGAGAGATTGCTTTATAATTACAGGTACAATAATAACAAGGCGGATTAAAATGAAAGTTAAATTCTACACTTTAGGATGTAAAGTAAATCAATATGAAAGCCAGGCGATAAGCGAAGCTTTAGCCAAAAGAGGCTACGAAACGGTAACCGAGGGAAAAGCAGACATTTTTATCGTGAATTCCTGTACCGTGACCGCCTCTGCCGACCAGAAGACAAGACAGGCAGTAAGGCGCTTCAAAAGAAATAACCCGGACTCAATTGTAGTTCTCACAGGCTGTATGCCTCAGGCTTACCCTGAAAAGTCAAAGGAGCTTCTCGAGGCTGACATTATCCTGGGAAACAGAAATAACGAAGAAACAGCAAACGCCATAGAGCAGTATCTGAAATACGGCTCAAGAGTTTTCGAAATAAAGGAGCATAAAAAGGGAGATCTCTTTTCAGGCTCAACCATAAGCCGTTTCGAGGAAAGAACGAGAGCATACATTAAAATACAGGACGGCTGTAACCGTTTCTGTTCCTACTGTATCATCCCCTATTCCAGGGGCAGAGTCCGTTCCAAACCGCTCGAAGAACTGAAAGACGAGCTTAAAACACTGGCTGACGGCGGATATAAAGAGGTAGTTTTAGTCGGCATCAACCTTTCCTCCTACGGCTCGGATATAGGCATCACCTTCCCTGAGGCAGTAAAAGCCGCCAATGACACCGAGGGTATAGAGCGAGTTCGTTTAGGCTCTCTGGAGCCCGATCATCTTACTGATGAGGTTATAGAAAAGCTGGCTGAGTGCGAAAAGCTCTGTCCTCAGTTTCACATCTCACTGCAGAGCGGATGCGATAACACTCTCAAAGCCATGAACCGACACTACACTGCTGACGAATACAGGCAAATCTGCCGTAAGCTCAGAGAAAGCTTCAGAGACTGTACACTCACTACCGATGTGATGGTCGGCTTCGCCGGTGAAACAGAAGAGGACTTCAGGGAAAGTCTTGACTTCGTGAAGGAAATAGCCTTCGAAAAGGTACACGTTTTCCCCTACTCCGTAAGAAAAGGCACACGTGCCGAAAGCTTCAGCGGTCACATCGACAAAAAAATCAAAGAAGAAAGAAGCCGTCTGATGACTCAGACGGCTGAAGAAATCCGATTCGACTTTTTCAGAAAGCAGATAGGCAAAAAATACTCTGTGCTTTTCGAAACGAAGGATAAGGACGGTTATTACTGCGGTCATACGGCAAACTATATACCTGTAAAGGCAAAGTTTTCCGAGGAAATGTGCCACAGGACAGCCGATGTGGTTATTAAAGAAGTTTGTGACGATGATTTCTGTGTAGGTGAAATCGAATAAATGATAAGGCCATCGTTTTATGCGATGGTTTTACTTTTGAAATTTTTTGCGTTCTGAAACATTCAGGGTCTTTCCGCTCGAGCTGCTATAGACGGTTTCTATGGAAAGCTGCATAAAAGTGTATATTTTTATATCTGCATAAAAACAGAAGAGCTTAAAACAAACTTTCTTACAAATCCGAAGCCTTATCGGCTGTCTGCACACCTGCCACGGTGTGCCCTTTATGAGGTCTGACAATTTTGCGCTACAGAAAAAACGAAACTGCGAACTGCCTACTTTGAACGGGGCGAATCAGAATAAAAATTATACTGTAAAAAGGCAGTTTCTTATCTCCGCCGAGTTCACGAAGGCGGCCACCGAGGAAAGTATTTTCCGAGGCAAAAAAGGGCGCTTTGTTTACTTTGGCGCTCTTCGGAGCCAAAGTAAAGGCCATAGCGGCCTGAGCGTGAAAACATAAATGTTTAATAACTGTAAATTTATAAATCATAAAATAGAGTTTAAACACGGGCAGATATTATCCGCCTCTACCATTTCGAAAGCTTGATACCTGTCCTTCGGGACGTCGAGGGCACCGTCCCCTACAGGAACACGCCCTGTCATTTTGAGCGAAACGAAAAAGCTTTATGCAGAAGGCGACCGATGGTCTCCCCTACGGTGTATGCCATCAGATTTCGGTTGAGTGCGGACACGGCACGCCATGTCCCTACAGAAATGTATCTGTAAAAGTGGCGGTGTGTCGCTTGCTGTTTTCTGAAGTCTTACCCGCAATTCAGCGTTCTGCACTCTGCATTCTGCATTCAGAAGGCGACCGATGGTCGCCACTACGAAATCCCTACGTCACTTCGTGACACCTCCCCTGCAAGCAAGATAGATAAAAAATTGTGAGCGCGCAAAATCTGTCCCTATGTAATTTAACCCCCGCACATAACCGTACAGTTCAGCGAAGCAACGACAACTTATTTTCCCTTTAAACAAATACATAACCGTTGTATCGGCTATACTGAAGCCTTTACAACGGTTTAATTATTTTCATAGAATTTTTCTGCTCCTGTGAGCATTCCCTTATCTTTTCACTGAAAAGGGCAAACTTATCAGTTGATGAGCACTGAAGTGCATAAACCTCTTTACCCTTCTCCGAAAGGACGGATGCTTCACCGTGACGGGTAATTATGGGAACAGAAGAGATTTCTTTAGCTTTACCGAGAAGTGAAAGACCTTTCTCACTCACGGCAAGAATACGTATATACGGAACCTTTTCCTTTGACATATCCTTGGGAATTTTCAGAAAAATATTCATAACCTCACGTCGGATACGTGAATGTGTAAAGTTTTTACTTTTAGCTTTTTCGTAAAGAGACTCCACGGAGTCAGCAGTCTGCACTGCATCGTAAATACGGTTCGCAAGACCTGATGTATCAGTAACATAAAGGGAATAATCTTCCTTTTTCATTTCACGCAGTGAAGAAAGGATGGCTCTTTCACCCTTTTTCAGCATATATGGACCGTTACCTTCGATAAACTCTTTTTCTAAAAGACTATACACATTTTCAGGTATATAAGACTCACCGTCAGAAAGGCTCCGGAAGGCACGGATTTTACTTGCACTCGCTGTTCCTTCGATTATTTCTTCACTGTCATGACCGCTTCCCTTTCTTTTTACGGGAAAGATCTTTACATCGGGAGAAAGTGTCTTTAACGCACGGATATATTCGACAGCCAGAGTGCTGTTCGGAGAGGAAAGAACCTCCCTTTCTTTTTCACCGTAAAGCTCACCCACAGCCTCACAGAGGGCCATCGGATAAGACAGTCCCGAGGACATTTTTTCTTTAAGCAGCAGTGCCACGGCTCTGTCATCGAGGGTATCTGCACATTTTCTCAGAAGCTGTGGGTCATCCCATTCACTTCCGAAGGAAAGCATATCTATACCGAAATCACAGAGAAGACCTATGCTTCCTTTAGCGAAATTTTCTGCCGAGGCACATGCCCAGAGCACAGGAAGGTCGATAACGACATCGGCACCGCAGAGAACAGCCGATTTGGCTCTCGTCCATTTATCGGCATAGGCACACTCACCTCTCTGAACGAAATTTCCGCTCATAACGCAGACGATGAAATCCGCTCCCGCTTCCTTTGTCTTTCTGATGTGATAAAGATGCCCCTTATGGAAAGGGTTATACTCGCACACTATTCCCGCTGTCATTATCTCACCTCTTTTCATTTACTATTATGTATTTTAAGTATTTTAATATCAAATGTCAAGAATTTTATTGTTGACTATTATCGGGTCAGATAGTATAATCATACTAATAAAGATAAAAGGTGATATTTATGAAGATAATAAACACAGACTTAGCCGAAGTAAAGCTTATCGAGCCTCAGGTGTTCGGTGATAACAGAGGCTGGTTTTATGAATCATATAACTATGAGAAATTAAAGGCACTGGGAATAGAGACTGTATTCGTTCAGGACAACCGCTCATTTTCTGCAGAGAAGGGTACCTTAAGAGGAATCCATTTCCAGAAAACACCGCACGCCCAGACTAAGCTTATCTGCTGTACTAAGGGAGAAATCCTCGATGTGGCAGTTG
>CALCHE010000078.1 GCA_937901145.1 uncultured Clostridia bacterium | reverse complement strand
GCTTCGAGAGTTTCGAGCTCAGGACAAAGCTCACCGATAATATCTGCATAATGAGAATCACGGTAACCGTCGACCAGAATAAGAGTGTGTGTATCTGACTGCTTAAGCAGATATTCCGCCTCATGAATTTTATAAGCGGTATTCATGGTTACAAGCACAGCGCCAAGCTTTGTTGCTGCCCAGAAAGCAATGTACCACTGAGGAATATTGGTAGCCCACACAGCTACATGAGAGCCGGGTTTAATTCCGAGAGAAAGGAATGCACGGCAGCATTCATCTACATCATCTCTGAACTGTGCATATGTTCTCGTATAATCAAGAGTAGTATATTTGAAAGCATACTGATCAGGGAACTCTTCTACCATTGTGTCGAGAACCTGGGAGAATGTCTTGCGGACAAGAGCTTCCTTTTTCCACACGAAATTACCTGTACCTCTCTTATTCCAGTATAGATGACTCTTTTTTCTGGAGGGGGTCTGGAACTGCTGCATATACTGATAGAAATGAGCGTATATGACATCAATTTCCTTCAGGTCTTCCATCCAGTCAGGATTCCACTCAAGTGAAATAAATCCGTCATAATTAACAGAGCTGAGAGCGTTTATCATAATCTCAGTGGGAATTTCACCTTCGCCCATAAGGCAGTATTCACGCTTATCACCGACTACTACAGAGTCCTTGATATGAACATGCTTTATGTAAGCGCCGAGATTTGTTATGGTTTTTTCAGGGTCCTCCCCTTCTTCACAGAAGGTGTGGTACATATCCCAGAGAGCAGCTACAGAATCACAGGCAAACTCAATAAGAATATCGCGAAGAGCAGCTGTATTTCTGAACATTCCTGTGGTTTCAATAAGAACAGTCACATTCTTTTCGCTTGCGAAATCAGTGATTTCACTAAGGCAAGAGAGTACATTTTCTCTGGAGTTTTCGTTTTTGCCCGAAGCATAAACTCTAACATAGGGAGAACGGATAGATGATGCAAACTCAATATATTTTCTGATGTGTTCTCCGTTTTCTTCGATATTGCTGTCTGATACATCGACACTGATGTCGACACAGGGAACACAAATACCTTTGTCGTTCAATGAACGTACTGTAGCAGCTGAATTATATTTGTGAAAAGGTCCGTCTTTTTCGGAAAGATCTGAACCTATTACATTATGAAGTTCAATACCTGTAAAACCGTTTTCTTCAGCTAAAGTAACGAAATCCTGCCAGGAATAATCCTTCCAGCCGTTAATGGAAAATGAAAGCTTTGTCATTACTTACGCCTCCTCATAAACTATCTTGTTGAGAGCATTGAGATATGCTCTGATGCTTGCGCCGATAATATCGGTAGAAATACCCTTGCCGGAGTAAAGTCTTCCGTTTGAACGAAGCTTAACGAGAGCAGAGCCCATAGCCTCGCGACCTTCAGTAACAGACTGAATCTGGAAATCGTCAAGCTCATAGTGATGTCCGACGATCTGCTCGATGGCAAGGAAGGCAGCATCAATAGGTCCGTCGCCAGTGCTGAGACCGTTAACCTTCTCACCATTCTTGTTAAGGGTTATATTCGCAGTAGCTGTAATAACATTACCGCTGTTTATCACATAGCTGTCGATAACATAGGTAGCAGGCACCTGCAAAGCTGCTGAAGCCACGATAGCATCAAGCTCCTTTGCACCGACATTCTTTTTACCGCTTATGCGTCTGAATTCATCGTATACATTAGAAATATCTTCCTGAGAAAGGTCATAGCCGAGCATTTTTACGGCCTTGGTTACTTCGGATATATCATCATGTTCATTAAGAACAAAATCATCAGCATAAAAATCTGTCATACTGCTGAGGCCTGTGCCTTTTTCATTTTTAGAGGAAATAATCCACTCTATCTGCTTTGAAACTCTGCTAAGCTCTGTAGTCTTTACGCCGCATTCACAGCCGAGCTCATAGCCGTGTATGCCAATAACCTTGCATATAGAGTCAAGATAAGCTGCATCTGTTGTGCTGATAACAGCGGTTTTGATTTCATTTATACCCGATTTAACTGCCGTAACAGCACAGGCACAAGCCATACCGAGAGTATTGATGCACTGAACACCAAAATTAACATTGCCGCTTTCAGGTACACTGGCCTTTACATCATCGATGAAAACGCTGATTTCATCAGGAAGCATAGTTCCCGCCGCATCACTGAGTGTCACTGTTGAGGCACCTGCAGCGATCGCAGTGCTGATAGCCTTCGAAAGAAACTCGGGCTCACTTCTGGTAGCATCCTCTGCAATAAATTCGACATCACAGTAAAATTCCTTGGCTTTCTTTACGAGTCTGTCGATCATTTCGATAACCATAGGAGGCTTTTTACCGCAAACATACTCCATCTGTACAGTAGATGTGGGCACAACTACCTGTATTCTGGGTTTGGCGGCACCCTTAAGTGCATCTGCCACTCTCTCCACATCTTCCTCGGCAAGGCAAACAGGTACTGCGAGTACACTATTTTTTACACAGGAAGCTATTGATTTGATAAGAAGTACATCTGTCTTTTCTTTTTTTATTTCAGGAAGTTCGATAACACTTACATTGATTCTGTCAAGAAGCTTAGCAATTTCGATTTTTTCTCTGAAAGAAAGAGAGAATTCGGTTGATTTTGATGCTTCCTTTAATGTTACATCTGCGATAAATAATCTTTCCATAATTAAAGACTCCTTAAATTTTTTCATCACATATACAAGAAAAAATGCCCTTGAAATTACCAAGTAACTTCAAGGGCGAATTAAATCCGCGGTACCACCTTGTTTACTGTCCTGAGACAGTCACTCTTTCGAGGTTCTGACAAACCTTTAGCCATGATAACGGGGCGTCCGTGACCGCCTACTCAACCTACCCGAGGCCTTCAACAGTCCTGCTCTGAAACGAGACTGAATTATCCGCATCTACCGACTCGCACCGACCGTCGGTTCTCTGAAAGCATGGGAAGATAATTCATAATTTCTTCAACGCATTTGTGATATTTTCATTGATTTTATCACCAGCGAGTAAATTTGTCAAGTGTTTTTTATTAAAAAACGAAAAAACTTTAACTTTTTAAAGTGCTGATAGTGAACAGAAGTGTACCAAAAGGCACACTCCTAAAAAATATTTTATTTTGTACCGAATATTCTGTCACCTGCATCGCCGAGACCGGGAACGATATAGCCCTTTTCATTGAGCTTTTCATCGAGAGCTGCACAATAAACATCAACATCGGGATGAGCTTTGGTGAAAGCATCAATTCCTTCGGGAGCTGCAATAATACACATAAATTTGATAGAGCGAGGATTTCTGAGCTTTATCTGTGAAACAGCATCGATAGCTGAACCGCCTGTAGCAAGCATAGGATCAACAACGAAAACATCTCTTTCAGCGATGTCCTTGGGAAGCTTACAGTAATACTCGACAGGTTTAAGAGTTTCTTCGTCTCTGTAAAGGCCGATGTGACCGATACGCGCAGAAGGAACCAGAGAAACGATACCTTCAACCATTCCGAGACCTGCACGGAGGATGGGAACTATAGCGAGCTTTTTACCGCAGATATGTTTAGCGGTCATTTTACAGATAGGAGTTTCAATTTCCACATCCTCGAGAGGTAAATCTCTGGTAGCTTCATAGCCCATAAGAGTTGCGACTTCTGAAACGAGAGCTCTGAAATCCTTTGAGCTCGTCTCTACGTTACGAAGAATGGAAAGTTTGTGCTGAATTAAAGGGTGGTCAAAAATTGTTACATTACTGTTCATTTGAAAATTCCTCTTTCCTTCATATTTTATCTTACAAATATTATACACCTAAAATTAAATAAATCAAGGTAATGTGTCAATTTTTTTGTAAAGAAAAAGCACCCACCTTTGGTGAGTACTTTTATCTCAGAAATATCACATTTCATTAAGCAGATCAAACACGAGAGTTACGCTCCAACCGTAATCTCTTATACTCTGATACTTTATTCTGAAATCATAAGGTTCGTATACTTCGCCTTTTCTGTTAAAACAGAATGGTGGAATTTCATTCTTACTGTCATAAAACTCGTAAACGGTACCAGTACGGTTATACCAATCGTTTACAATATCAACAGTTTTAATTTTTATATCTCGAGATAATGCTTCGAAGCCGTATTCATCAAGTCCGAGCGCGATCATATAGTTATAGTTAATCCAGACAGGACCTCTCCACATATCCGTACCGTAGGTTTTATCTTTCAATGAAATACTCGGAACCGGAAAATCAGTACCGAACTCATCAGGATTTGTCAGATGGCTGACAAGTGCATCAGCGCAGTCACTTCTGCAAACACCTGAGAACAGCGGAAGAAACGACGATACAGACTGAACTTTATTGAAGCATCCGTTCGTAATGTCATAATCGTAGTAAAACCCGTCCTCATTGCACCAAAGCATACTGTTTATGTCGTTTTTTATGTTTTCATACCAGACACCGAAAAATTCAGCATTCTCACTGTCACCTAATTCTTCGGCTATCTTTTTCATGCATCTCGCCTCATTAGCCATAAAACAGGAAAAATCGATAGCATAAAGATCACTTTCCGTGTCAAAGCGCGGCGAATTATCCATACCTGATTCGTCGCACCTGTTATTAAGCTCAGGGTTAGTGTGCCACGAATAAAGCTCCATTTCACTTTTTCGTCTGTTATCCCTGCACCAGAACAGAAAAGCTTTATTATTTTCAAATACAGTCTTAAGGAAGCTCTTGTCTCCGCTTTTTTCATACACAGCCAAAGCACCCCAGGCAATAACAGGTGGCTGGGTTATATCGGAAACAAAATCAGGTTTAGCCATATGCGGAATAAACCCATCCTCACGCTGTACATCAAAGAGAGCAAGAATAAGATTCTGTGCCAGATTAACGTCAAGATGTCTGTGGCCGATAGCATGAAAAACCGAGTCCCAAAGCCATAGATTTCTGTGAGGAAGACGGTCAGGTGTTGACCATATTCTTTTTATGTTGCCTTCGGGAGAATAAAGCTGACTTTTCATAACGCTTATGCACTTGGAATATAGCGAAGCATATTTATTGTCTGACGTAAGAGTTTTACTGTAGAACTCTTCCTTTTGTTTTTTCAGTTCACCGAAATCTACGGATAAACCTTTTTTACAGAGTCTGACAGCCTCCTCTTCACTGCGTGCATAAGAAAAGGAAAATCTATCATTCTCTTTAAGCAGAGCCGTATACTCTCCGTCAGAGCTATTGTGAAGCTCTACACCGTCTTTAACAGCAACCTCACACTCACCGCCGAAACTTACAAAAACACCTGCCACATCCGAATATTCACCAACTACGAGATGCCTTTCAGCAAAATACATACTGAAAGTACCGATAAGACTATCGATAATTATCATATCAGATGTTACACATTTAATCTCGGGATAGGTGAACTTATGTAAATCTCCGAAATAAAGAGTTCTTCGGCAGGATGTCTGAAAAATTACTCCGATTTTATCTCCTGAAAGAGTTCCGGAAAAATCATCGGTAAAATATGAGTCACCGTCAAGAGCAGAGAAAGCAAACAGCTGTCCTTGCCCCCATTTCTTTGGTAACATTTTACTACCTCCTTAATAGTTTATCTTGCAATTATTATTCGCCGTGGCTACGTAACACCTCATAAGCCACATCGGGAATGTCTGTGATGATACCATCAGCACCGATGTTTTTTAGGAATGTCATTCTTTCCTCATCGTTTATAGTCCAGTACTGAACAGCAACATTATTTTTATGAGCGTAATTCACGAGCTTCGAAGTGCCGAGATTCACAATGTATTTGTCCGGAGGCACCTGTAAAACATCGAATTTATAATACCCCTCCGGTCTGTCTATGTCCAAAAGAGAGTCCACATACAATCCGAACACCTCGATATTATAGCCGGTACGTGTCAGTTCAGGATAATTTTCATCGAGATAATGAAGAATATCCTTATTAAAAGAAGCGACAATAACTTTATCTGTAAGCTTCATTTCAGTCAAAATGCCATAAAGTAAATCCGCCGCCTTGAAACCGAGCTCACCGCTGTTTTTAATTTCTATACTGTAGTAATACTTACCGCTGCTTTCGAGATAAGTAAGAGCTTCAGAAGCTGTAGCTACTCTCAGTTCCTTCGGCAAATCATCTCCGCGTAAGCCCTTGTAAGGTGTTTCACCGTCTTTATCCTTAAAAGTCTCACCAAAGTTGAGATTATATATCTCTTCGTAGGTATAGTCCTCCGGATAATTTTCAGTTTTTCCGAAATACTCTGTAGCATCAGTTATTTCATCGAGCGTGTCATCGTGAAGAATAATCAGCTCATCATCTGCTGTTACACGCACATCAAATTCGAAAATATCCGTATCGAAGTTTTCGGCATTCACACAACCCTCGAAAGCCATCATTGTACCCTGAGGAAAAAGACGCCTGCCTGCACGGTGAGCCAAAACCTTAGTTTCACCAAGATCGGCAATATACTGATTTGTCGTGGTGTAATTCTGAGGTTCATCCTGCCACTGATAAGTAAGAAGCTCGTAAAGACCGAAAACTGTCATAGCCAGTAAAGCAAGACAAACAATTAATATTTTGATTATCTTTAAAAATACAGAAGTTTTTTTACTTCTTTTGTCTTTCTTTTCTTTCATAACTTATACCGTTTCTGCTTCGATAAGTCTGGCTTTTGCTTCGGCTCTTATAACTTCAAGCTCTGCCATAATCTTCTCTTTGCGTTTACCTGTAAAGTTATCAAACATCATAATTATACCCGGAAGAAGGTTACCTATGATACCGGGAACAACAACAAGAAGGAAAATGCCGTGTAAGGTTTCAGGAGTCTGAACTGCTTCGACCATCTGTCCGTCAACCATCTGTGCGCTCTGATAGCCGATAAGTGCGAGACCGCCGTTTACTAAAAGCTCCTTCCAGAGATCAGAAATTCTGGACACCATTGTACTGAAAGCAAAAACCATACCTTCGTTACGCTGAGCCACACCGTATTTCTGATAGCTCTTCCACTCCATATAGTCGGTGGAATCAGCAAGAAGAACGCGCTTGGCCGCACTCATACCTGCATTCGGAAGACCGCCGACAGCGATAAGGATACCTACAACCCAAAGGTTATCGTAACCCATAAGAGCAAGAAGAATATAGCAGATACCTGTAAGCATATAGCCCGCTACAACAATATCTCTTGATGAAAGCTTCTTACCGATGAACGGTACTGAGAAAAGACCGGTGTATGAAAGAGCTGTACTGCCCATTTCAACATAAGTCTTCATGCCGTATCTGTTAAGAGTCTGCTTATAGAAGAAGGGAAGTGAATTATAGCATACCCTTCTCACCGATTCAACACAGTTGGCTAAACACAGAAGAAGAAGCGGTCTGTTAAGAAGAATGAGCTTATAGTCAATTTTGATTTTCTTATCTTCCTTAGGAGGAAGAACAAGATTTCTTTCCTTAAGTGTCATGCTGGGTACAAGCATTGTGAAAACGCCGAGAATACCGAAAAGAAGTGCAACGCTGAAAAATGCCCATTTTTCACTGTTGTAGTCACCATTTCGTGCTTCAATGATAATGGGAACGAGCCAGCCGGGGAACATAGAGCCGAGTGTTGAAGCAACCTGAGCTACAGTGTAGAAGTTTTTTCTGGATTTCGCATTAGGAGTCATTCGTACCGAAAGAGTTGAAAGCGCAACATCGTAAAAGGTATCAGCAATATTGAAGGTAAGATAAAGCACAAAGCTCCAGATAAGATTAAACATCAAAGAGCCGGAAGGCACAACAAAAAGCAGCACCGAGGACAGGAAAAACGGAATGGATGAAGCCTTCATGAAGGTTCTTGCATTACCCTTGCCGGAACGGTTACTATCAAGCATTGCACCAACGATAGGAGCAATAAGAATGTTTACAGCTGTGGTAGTTGATTTCATAGCGACCATATGGCTTGACTTAAGACCCATATAGTCATACATAAACTGGTCGGTGTAGGTGCTTACGGAGTCCTGACCCATACAGTTACCGAATACACCCGATACATAACCCATCTGTTCCTTTAAGGCAACATCGGGGTTATCTATAAATTTCTGCAGTTTTTCTTTTACTTTACCCATTTGTTTTTCTCCTTATATTTTAATTGTTTTTTCTATGTATTCAGACTGCATACCGTAGGGTGTTTCAGCTGATATTTTTATACGGTACTCCCCCGGCGTAAGTCTGCCAAGACAGGTAATCTGCTTACTGTCTGAAGAATAAAGGAAATATGCAGGTACTGTTTTTCTTGTTTTAACAATTTTACCGTCCGAATTTTCGATTGAAATCCTATAAAGAAACACAGGCATACCGTCTGTACTTGCAGCCTTCGGATACTCAGCTTTATAAAAACCGTCTTCACCTGTAAGAACAATTTCCGAATTATCAGGAAAAACAGGAGCCGAAGACATTGATCGCTGTTTAATTTCTATATAGTCACGATTGTTTCTGTCAGCAGGATTTTTCAGATAATATTCACAGAGTACATTCTGCGCCAGACAATCCACACCGATAATACGAAGATTGCTTTCTCTGTCAGCTTCAACTATCAGAAAGTTCGCACACTGATCAAAAAACTCAGGATGTATTTTTTTTACTCCGTCAACGGTTAGCTCCGTATATTTAAGAGAGCCTGTACCTATGGCGGTGAATTCATTCTGCCATACAGAACGAGGGTCATTTACAGGGTAGTGTGAATGTCCTGAAAAATCTACTACGTTCGGATATTTCTTCAGCAGATCGGCAAACAGTATCTTTCCCCAACCATCTTCGTCATAGCTTCCGAAAACAGTGTATTTTACGTGTTCGTGATGCATAACAAATACAGGCTTATCAGGAGTATCCTTAACAGCTTTATCAAGTTCTCTTTTCAGCCACATTTTCTGAAACTGAGAATTGAAATGTTTTTTCATTCTGCTGGTTGAAATACCGATAAAGTGATAACCTCCTATAACACGATGGAAATCAGTTTCCTGACCTGTCAGAGAGGTAAAATATTCCAAAGACTTCTTTCCCATAGTTATGGAATCGTGACCTTTAGCTACAGTACACAGGAAATGTGCACCTTTTTCAGCACCGTAATCATAAATCTCCTTAAAAGCATCGAATTCAGCCTTGGTTCCTTCGTTGGTAATATCTCCCGCTATAAAAAATTTGTCAATTTTATTGTATTTTTCATCCTTTGACGCGAAATCGAGAGAAAAATCTATAACTTTTTTTAATCTGTCATACCCGGCGCTTCCGATACCTTCAATGTGTGCATCACTGCAGATAACGAATCGGAAAACAGGTAAAAAATCATTCTTCATATCTTACTCCTGAATTTATTGAAAATATATACTTAAAGCGAAAAGTGTTTGCGCCGCAAAATATGTATACGAAACAGCATTATGCAGAAACTCGGGTCTTTGTATACCGCCTTTACCTATTCCGATCATAATATCTGACAAAAAGAAAAGTATACCACCCGATATAAGGCACAGTCCATAGGAAAGATTTCCTGCTCTGACAGCATAAACACCGCTGAAGAAAGCGCAGGCAAAAGCAAAAATAAGAATCGGCACATAAATAAGAAGCAGCTTCTTTTTACCCTCAAGCTTAATCTTTGTCAACGCTAAAATAACAACAGCCAATGTCAGAACAGCAGTAAAAAAGATAACAGTTAAAATATGAGGCAAAGCCTTATATGCGCCTATGCAAAGAAAGCAAAAGCTGTAGGCTATATGTCCGAAAGCAAAGAACAAAACACCGACAGAGAAAAATTTCTTTCTCTTATACTCAAGAAAAAAATCTCCAAGTGCGCCTAAAAGCAATGCAGTGAGTATAACAAGCGAATATGCCGTAACCTTGTAAACGGAAAAAGCAGAAACAGCACCTGTAACTATATATGAAAAAGCACAAAGCATTTTCATTTTGAACCCGTATTTTTCCGAAAGTCCCGTTTTCTGAAAGACAACAGGCATAGAGGCGGAAACCGCCGCTAAAATTAAAGGTAAAACTTTCATAATTTCACATTCACTCAATCGAGGTTATAATCATTAAGGTACTCTTTTGTATTGTTTACCATCTTTACAAAGAGCTTTTTCGCATCGTCCAAAGAACATGTAACAAGTGGGTCGTTTGCAAACACTTCAAAGATTCCGTCGAGATTTCTTTCTGCAATAGCATCAGAAAGAGACTCCTGCTGTGCGCAGATACGTGAAATGAGAGGATAGATTTCCTTCGGAATCTCACCCGCAACTACAGGCGTTACAGTTCCCGATGTAAAGGATGCATTTGTTTCAACCACGGCACCGAGAGGAAGATTTGGAATCTGACCGCGATTAGGAAGGTTAACATTAGTAACAAAGTCTCCCAGGCCGAGAATTGCCCGCATCTGCTTGACACCTTCTTCACCTGTCTTTTTTAGCTTCAGCTCTTCTTCGCCGCTGAAAAGACGCTTACTTCTGGCTAATCTTTCATTAAGCTCGTCTTTTCTCGACCATACAGGAGTAAGGTGAAAGAGCATTTCTTCTACCCTGTCGTTGTTTTCAAGATACCATTTACCCTCACAGAATTCAGCAAGATGTCTGTCTCCCGCAGCGGCGATATATCCGAAGCGACGGAACAGATCAATCTTTACCTTATGTGCATTACCGTGGAAGCTTTTGAGCCATTCAGGGTCAACATATTCTGTGCATCCATCCTTATATTTTTCGCAGAACTGCCTATAGTACGGGAAAAGATCGATATTTCTGTAGGTTGCCTTTGTAAGCCAGGTGAAATGATTGACACCGATAGGATTAACCTTGATTTCCTTTCTCATTACGTCCTCAGAGAAAAGAACACTTGCCATTTTAGCCAGAAGATCCTGTGTGCCGAAAACCTCGTGGCAGCAGCCGAAGGCTTTGATTTCAGGGAATACCCTGTAGAGAGTCTTGACACAAAGAGTCATAGGGTTAGTGTAGTTAATTACCCAGGCATCAGGTGAATATTTCTTTATATTTTCGGCGATTTCTTCAAACATCGGAAGAGTACGCATAGCGCGTACGACGCCGCCCGGGCCGGTTGTGTCACCTACTGACTGATAAATTCCGAATTCTTCAGGCGCGTGAACATCACTTTCCATCTCATCAAAGGTGCCCGGGAGAATAGAAATTATAACGAAATCAGCTCCCGTCAGAGCCTCACCGATTGTTTCGACAGCTTTGTAGTTCCATTCAGAAGTTGTTTCAGGAAGGGAATTATATTTATTTCCGATCACTTCATTTGCTTTTGCCGCTTCAAAATCAATATCGTAGAGCTCTACTCTGCCGCTCATATCTCCCGCTGTAGCAAGATCACTCATAAGACCCCATGCCCATCCGCGAGAACCGCCACCAATATAGGCTATTTTTACATCTTCTGCTTTGTTGTTAATATATTTCATAAATCGGTACTCCTTTAGTCAGCGTGATTAAAAATTCTTTTTTCGAGATAATTACCTTCTTTTCCGATAGTGAGAAGAGTACATCCCTGAATCCATTCTTCTTCAGGTGCATCGAATTTAGTCTGCATATTATATGCACCGTATCCGGAAGGCTGCATATAAGCGAGCTTGATTCCTTCATAAATTACAGCAAAATCGTTTACATGGTCGTGACCGAAATAAACAGCCTGTGTGCTGCCCTTTTCTTTCATCGCATCAAATAATCCTGCATCAAATCCTGATTCGCATACGCCTTCTCTTTTATCCCCGTAAAGGAAATCGCCCTCGGCATATTCCTTTTCCATTTGCAGGATAGGTATATGTATCACAGTTACAGATTTGAATTCACCGTATTCCTTTTCGATAGCATCGTGTTTTCTCTTGTACCACTCTACCTGAGATGTTTTTACACCGTCATAAACCTCATCCTCGTCTGTAACACCGTATTCGGTCTTACTTTCCTCTGTCATGTAGTCACCAGTATCCATAAGGAAGAACACCTCTCTGAGAGTACCGTCAGAATTAAGAATATTGATTGTGCAGTTACCGTCACCGGCTACATCCGCTTTACCCTCTTTTACAAGACAGTGATCATAGGAGGAAAAGAGCTTAATTACATCTGACCTGTCATATGACATAAATCCGTCACCCTCGTGGTTACCGAGAACTGTAGCCCAGTATACACCGAGTTTTTCGAAAAGCTCAGCAAGCTGAACATTTCTTTTTTTGTTAAATCCGTAGGTTACATTGTCTCCGCCTAAAATTACAAGGTCAGGCTTCTGCTCTGTTATGTGCTTAACCATATATGTAACTGTGGTGTTATCGAGCTCCTTGTACCCCTTAAGATGTGTATCGGTAAACATAAGAACCTTGAACTCACCGTCACTTTTTTTCATAACAGTAACGCTGTCTTCATCCTCAGAAATAATTTCCACATCACTCTGCAAAGCCTCAAGCTGAGAAAAATCGTAAGAAATTCCCTTTGAGCTCTGCCAGAGGATAAATCCTCCCGCTCCGATAAGTGCAACAACCAAGACAGCAATAATGATTTTTCCGAAGTTTTTCATAGAAATCATACCCTTCATATAATTTGTTACTATAATAATACATCTAATTTGTTTTGTTTTCCTTAAAATATTTGATAGAATGAAGTTGTTTTCTTGACTTTTTTGATATATAATGATAATATCAACTTAGAAAAATACAGAGGTAAATTATGAGTATTATTAAATTTGATCCTGCCGATGATTTCCATTTCCACCACGGAATGAGTAAAAGAGTCGCAGAAACAGGCACCTCCTGGCCGCACTACCATTCTCTTTATGAAATATATTTTCTGGAGGAAGGAAACTGCACTTATATAATAGATGACAAGGTTTACAACGTACGCTCAGGTGATATCGTAATAATACCTGACGGAATTATTCACCACACTAAATACGATAATGTAAACTATTCCAGAATACTGATAAACTGCAGTCAAGAGTATATACCCAACTCTTTACAATCTGTAATTCGCACCGGTAATTATCTCTGCAGAAATCCAATGATTAATGATGAGTTAAAATACATATTAAACAAAATCGAAAACGAATTTAAGATTAAAGACGGTTATTCAGATGAAATAATCAAATGTCTTACACATTCACTTTTTTATCTGCTAATGAGAAAAGCCGATTCATGCATCGACATAGATGACAGGAACAAGTCTATCGAGCAGGCTGTAGCGTATATACGCGAAAATTTTTCGTCAGAAATAACACTCTACGGCCTCGCAAAAAGATTTTCCGTAAGTCCTGAGCATTTTTCACGTATGTTTAAAAAAGAAACAGGTCTTGGATTTTCTAAATATCTTAATTCTCTCAGACTGCAATACGCCGAACAGCTTCTGAAATCATCAGAATGTATAAATGTAACTCAGATAGCTGAAATATGCGGTTTCGAGGACAGTAACTATTTTTCTAAAAAATTCAAAGAGGTCTACGGAATATCACCTAAAAAGCTACAAAAAAATCAAACGGAGAAAAAACTTAAATGACGCGTTTTAACTCACGACTGAAATATGTATTTATTTCTGTCAGATAAAATCGAGTCCGTCAGATATTTTCAATGATATAGAATTAATAATCAGCTTAACATCAAAAAAATTAAGAAAACC
>CALCHE010000077.1 GCA_937901145.1 uncultured Clostridia bacterium | reverse complement strand
GCAGGGAACTTGTACGGCAAGTTCCAAATTCTTTAGGGTCCCTTAATCCCTAAAAATAAAAATTGCAAGAAAAGGTAAAAATAATAAGTGATAAAATGTTGACATTATCACGGTTGACCGATATAATAATAGTGAAAGTAGGTGATAACAATGATGCTTAATCAGATAATGGAAAGCAAAAATATTTCCCGATACCGTTTATCAAAAAACAGTGATATTCCCTATACTACTCTTACAGATATACTTTCAGGCAAGGCTGAATTAAAAAAATGCAGTGCCGAAACCGTGTATAAGCTATCAAAGGTTTTGGGCGTTTCTATGGAAGAGCTTCTTGAACCTTGCTTTGTTAAGCGTACGAGCTTTGAGCTTTTCAAGAGCAATGTTTGTCATAAATTAAAAGAGCTCGGTGATATTGATTTCATCATTGATACACTTGAAAGTAATGAAATACTTGATTATTATAACCGACAGTGGTATGCGGAATGCTTTTACCTTCTTGCAATGCTTGACTATGTCAGTAGGGTTAATGATGTACCCTACTGTGAGGAGTATAGTGATTTGAGAAAGCAAAAGCTCTCTGAGACCTTGTATCCTGCAAGTGTCATTGCGGCAACTACAGTTTCAAAGGATAACAGGATAAAGAGCAAAGCGTTAAAGGATGCTATACCTGAATTTTTAAGATTTAACATCATAGAAAGCGAGGTAAGAAATGTCTACTGATAATCAGAATACCTTTAATAAAGAAAATCTTGATTTGTATTTAAAAGAGCTTGGTAAGGAATACAGAAAATTAGTCGGTAAGGGAATGCCGACAGAAATAATCTTAATCGGCGGTGCAGCTATTCTTGCAAACTACGGATTCCGTGAAATGACAACGGATGTAGACGCTGTTATCAAAGCAGCTTCTTCAATGAAGGATGCTATAAATAAAGTAGGTGATAAGTTTAATCTTCCTAACGGATGGCTGAATGCAGACTTTATGAAAACTGCATCCTATACACCTAAACTGTCAGCTTACTCGGTACACTATAAAGAATTCTCTAATGTTTTACAGGTTCGTACCGTTTCAGCTGAATACCTTATCGCAATGAAGCTTATGGCGGGACGAAAGTATAAAAACGATTTATCTGACATAGTTGGTATTCTTGCAGAACACGAAAAGCAAGGTAAAGCTATAACATTGGAAATGATAAAAACGGCTGTAACAAATCTTTACGGCAGTTGGGATAAGCTGTCAGCCGATTCAAGAGATTTCATTGAGGGTACAATGGAAAAAGGTAACTTTGAACAATTGTATAAGACAGTTTCAGAGGAAGAAAAGAAATCAAAAGAAACATTGATTGAATTTCAGCAGGATTATCCCGGTGTTGCTACAACTGAGAATATAGATTCGATTCTTAATAATCTTAAGAAAAAGCAAAGCAGCAAGGATGAAATTCTGAATAGGCTAAAAAAATCCAAATCAAACAAAGATATTGAGCGTTAAACCAAAATGACATATTAAGTCGGCAAGTAGTTACTTGTCGGCTTTTTTTATGTCCGAAATTATGAAAGGAATGGTGATATGAACACTACACCAAAAGCCAAAACCCAAAGGCTTGAAATCAGGGTAACACCTGAAAACAAAAAGAAGATTGAGCGATATGCTTCTAAATGCGGATTATCAACAAGTGAATATGTAACAAAGAGAGCATCGGGATTTACACCGAGAACGGTGTTACCCGTTGCCTTTTTTCATTTCTGTGAAAAGTTTGATGCACTTATTGATATGGGTATTTCAAAAGATGTTGAAGCAGAGGCTTTTAATCTTCTTGCTGAAATCAGCGATGTACTAATTAAGCCAAGAAAGGAGAAAATTGAAAATTGGCAACCACCGGATTCTGGCCTGTAAAAGGCAATTTAAAGTCTGTTATTGTTTACGCTGAAAATCCCGACAAAACTATGAATCCAAAATTCTTCGACTCGGATTTGTATGCTACCTTACAGTATGCCGAGAACAGTAACAAAACTGACCAAGAGCTTTTCGTCAGCGGTATCAATTGCTCAAAGCATAATGCTTACGCACAAATGGTAGCGGTTAAAAAGAAGTTTGGTGAGAGAGGTACAGTAGTTGCCTATCACGGTTATCAGAGCTTTAAAGAAAACGAAGTCACTCCCGAAGAATGTCATGAAATAGGCATAGAAACTGCAAGAAAAATGTGGGGTGACAAATACCAAGTGATAGTTACTACTCACCTTGATAAGAAGCATCATCTGCATAATCATTTCGTCATTAACAGCACATCTTTCAAAGACGGTCTCAAATTCCGAAACAAAATCGGTGACCATTATGAGCTGAGAAAAATCTCTGATGCTATCTGTAAAGAACGAGGCAAATCAGTACTTGAAAGAGCGCCCTTTTACGGCGGTGAAAAGAAAGCCTATTGGCTTCATAAGCAAGGCAATAAAACTCACAGAGATATGCTCAGAGAAGATATTGAAATCTGTCTTACCGTCGCCACAAGCTGGGATGAATTCAGAAGAGTTCTTTTCACTATGGGATATGAGGTGGATTACAGACGCTTCACTATCAAGGCAAAGGATTGGGAAAGAGGTGTAAGGGTTGAGGATCTTGGTTATACAGTAGAAGGCATAGAGAAAAGATTCAACGAAACCTTTTACAGCGGTCATCATCTTGCTGATTGGAATAACTTCTTCTATGCAAGGCGCAGATACTTTCCTCTTGAATCAGCCAGAAAGAAATTAGAGTTCAGCATTGAGCACGGCAAAAGACCTGAGGTTATTTATGTAAGCACTATGTTCCTCTTAATAATCTTAGTGTTTCAGTTATTAAAGGAGGTTGCAGATGCAATGCTTGTTTCTCCTGAAATGAGGCACGCTGCAAAAGATATTAAACAGTATGTAGCTGACTATCATTTCATAACCGATAATCAGATTCAGACTACTGACGATTTAACAATTACTATTGAAGAAACACAGCTAAAAATTGCCGAGCTCGAAGAAAAGCGAAGCAAGGCAGACAACAAAAAACGCAGAGTCGGTACACCCAAAGATAAGGAACAGTACAAAGCTATGCGTAAGGAGATTACAGAAGAAATAACGCCATTGAGAAAGAAACTCAAACAGGCAGAAGATATTCTTGAAAAATCTCCCCATTTATATGAGCTCTTGCAAAAAGAGCATCAAGCAGAAATTAATAAAATACGAAAACTTGAACACACCCGATGAGGTGCAATTTTTATTATGAAAGGATTTTTTATATGAATAAAAATTTTGAAAACTTAGTAACAACCATGAGCGTGTTTACAAATACACTTACCCCTCTCACCGAGTCACCCTTTAAAGTCGTTGATGACAAGGCAATGAGAGATTTAACCGAAAGCATCAAGAAATTCGGTATTCTTGAACCTATTACAGTCCGCAAGCCCGATGATACAAAAAGCGGAAAGTTTGAAATCATTTCTGACTATCGCAGATGGGGAGCGTGTAAAAATTTAGGTATCTCCTCTGTTTCCGTCAGAGTTCTCAATCTTTCAAAAGACGATGCAATCATAGCAATGATTGATGCTAATCTCTGTCATCGTGAGCAAATACTGCCAAGTGAAAAAGCAGCGGCTTACAAAATGAAGCTTGATGCTATGAAGAGGCAGGGTTACAGAAGTGATTTGGAAGAAGATGCAACTTCTGCAACATTGTTGCAGAAGTCAGAAACATCTATTCAGAAGCTTGCGAATGAAAGCGAGGATAACAGAGAAACTATCAGACAGTATATCCGCCTGACTAACCTCGAAAAGCCGCTTCTTGACCTTGTTGACAGCGGCAGAATGGCATTCCGCCCTGCAGTTGAGCTTTCATATTTACCGCCCGCAGAACAGCAGATGGTACTTGAAACTTATGAAACGGATGAGATAACACCATCTCTTTCACAGGCACAGAGAATCAGAAAGCTGTCAGAGCAAGGTTCTCTTGATACAGACAATTTGTTTGAGATTATGACTGAGCCAAAAGCTAATCAAAAGCCGACAATAAAATTCTCAGTAGAGAAGTTAAAGACGGTAGCTCCGAAGGTAAAAGAGAGCGACCTTGAAAACTTTGTTATGAAAGCCTGTGAGCATTATTATAGATACCTTCAGCGACAGCGAAATAGGGATGCGAGGTGATGAGATGTATAAATTATATTTACTGTACGGATTTATAAAAGAATCTTTTACAACTGTGCTTAACAGCACTTGCGGTGAATGTGAGATTCCCGTATGGGAGAAATACACTTTGTCAATCGAAGAAGCAGCTGAGTATTTCCGCATAGGCGAAAATAAACTCCGCAATATTATCAATAAAGATAAATTTGCAGAGTTTATTCTTTGGAACGGTAACAGAGCTCAAATTAAACGTAAGCTTTTTGAAAAGCATATTGATAAGATGAGCTTTATCTGATAGTCGCACATTTGTCATAACAGCCGTGATGTAGTAAATTATATTTGCTATGTCACGGCTAATATAAGCAAGGAGGTTTAAATATGTCAGAAAAAAGACGTGATAAAAAAGGCAGGCTGTTATGGAACGGTGAAAGCCAAAGGAAAGACGGCAAGTACGAATATAAATATGTGGATGCCAAAGGTGTCAGACACTCTGCTTACAGTTGGAAACTTGTCGATACAGATAAAGTTCCTGCGGGTAAGAGATGTGATATAAGTCTTCGTGAAATGGAAAAGCAGATACAGCGAGATATTGAAGACGGTATTAAATCTTATGAATCGAAGCGTATCACATTGAACGACTTTTGGCAGATGTATATTGATATGAAATACGAGCTTAAGCAGTCCACCCGTACCAATTATAAGTATATGTACACCAAATATGTGGCAGATGATTTAGGGTTAAAGAACATATCCTCAATAAAATACAGTGATATCAAGAAATTCTATGTTTCTCTTATTAGGGAGCGAGGTTTTAAACCCAACAGTATCGAGAATATAAATACCATTCTGCACCCCGTTTTTTCTATGGCGGTGAGGGATGGATATATCCGTGTTAATCCCTCTGATGGAGTGATGGTTGAAATTAAAAAGAGCCACAACTGGGAGAAAAATAAGAGACACGCACTTACGGTTGCTAAACAAGAGGCGTTTGTCAACTTTATTTCCGGCTCCTATATGTATAGGCGATGGCTGCCTTTATTTACTGTTTTCTTAGGTACGGGTTGCCGTGTAGGTGAGATTATCGGTCTTCGATGGGAGGATTGTGATTTCGACGACGGTATAATCAGCATCAATCACAATCTTATATACAGACAGCAGGATAGCGGCAGGTGTGAGTATCACATCACTACACCTAAAACCAAATCAGGTGAGAGAGTTGTGCCAATGTTATGCGAGGTCAGAGAGGCTCTTATGAAAGAACGAGAATATCAGGAGATTGAAGGCTTCAATGAAACAGTCATTGACGGATATTCAGGCTTTATCTTTAAAAACAGATTCGGCAATGTTCATTCTCCTATGGGTATAAACAGAGTGATTGACCGCATTGTAAAAGAGCATAATAAGCAAGAGAAGATGCTTGCCGAACAAGAGGGTAGAGAGCTGCTTATAATACCTCACTTTTCGGTTCACAATCTTCGCCACACCTTCTGCACAAGATTCTGTGAGAATGAAACCAATATTAAAATCATTCAGGAGATTATGGGACATGCTGACATAACGACCACAATGGATATTTATAACGAGGCGACCAAAGAGAAGAAAAAGGAGTCATTTGCAGGACTCGAGGGTAAAATAAAGATATGCTGATTTTACGACAAAAGTTACGACATTTCATCGCAAAGTTATAAGAAAATATAAAAAGATATACGGAAAAGCCTTTAAATACTGTGGGGATTTAAGAAAAAATGAGAACTTTTATAAGCTTTCGGAAAAAATCCCCACAATGAAGAGCTTAGATAAATAAGAACCTCACACTATGTGTGAGAACCTTGTTACTTACGTAATAATCCCTTATAAATAGGGCGTTTGCGGGGTTCGGGTACTAAAAAAACCTGATTTTATCCCACATTTCTGAAAAATCTCAAAATCACCTTCTGAAAAGAGGGTGATTTTTTCTTCGATATCGAAAGATAATTGATTTTTCAAAAATAATCAATTATAATGGCAATAGTAACATTTGGGCTTAGGAGAAATTTAAGGTGAAACTATGAAAATAATAATTGATGCTGATGCCTGTCCTGTTGTTGATATAACTGTCAAGACAGCCAAGGAGCGAGGTCACAAATGTATTATAGTTTGCGACAACACCCACTCCATTGAAAGAGACGGAGCAGAAACTATCGTTGTAGATAAGGGCGCTGATTCAGCTGACTGCCGTATTGCAAACCTTACCGAAAAGGGAGATGTAATCGTCACTCAGGACTACGGGCTTGCGGCTTTAGTGCTTGGTAAGGGAGCCAAAGCACTTAATCAGAACGGACTTATTTACACCGACGCCAATATAGAAAATCTCCTTTTTACCCGTTTTATAGGCAAAAAGGAGCGAATGGCAGGAAACAGAACAAAGGGTACAAAAAAAAGAACTGCTCAGAATGATGCTGATTTTCTGAAGGCGTTGCTTTTGTGTTTAGATGGTTTAGCAAGAGATGTAACATTGTAAGCTCGACAGGATTGTTAATGTTGAAATTATGAATGACTTTGTGCCATCCGTAAGGGTGGCATTTTCGTTTTCAATGTGGTATAATTATCTGTAGTAATTTAAAAAAATATTGTTCAGGAGAATTTATATGAGTAATTTTCGTTTTGGTATTATGGGCGCAGCTAAAATTGCAAACAAGTTTTGTGAAGCAGTAGCATTGCTTGATAACTGTGAGGTATGTGCAATTTCAAGCAAAAGCTATGACAGAGCAAAAGACCTTGCGACTAAGCACGGCATAAATAAATATTACGACAGTTATGCAGAAATGCTCGAAGCAGAGAAGCCTGACTGTGTATATATTGCCGTTACAAACAATGACCATTACCGTCTTTCAATGATGTGCGCCCAAAGAGGTATTCCTGTATTATGCGAAAAAGCGATGTTCCGGAATTCGGATGAAGCGAAAAAGGTTTTTGAGGTAGCCGCTAAAAATGAGGTTTTTGTTATGGAGGCTATGTGGAGCCGTTTCTTGCCTGCTGTAAACAAGGCAAAAGAATGGATAGATAACGGTGAAATCGGTATTCCTGAAATCTCACAGTTTTCAATCGGATTTAAGGCTGCGGAAGATAACAATAATCGTTTCTTTAACCCTTTGCTTGGTGGCGGAGCATCAAAAGATATTACTGTTTATGCTTATGAAATTACCACGTATCTGCTTGAGCAAAAAATAAAGAATATGAATGTTTCTGCTACATGGAGTGACAGTGGTGTGGATACCAACAATCATATCAGCATCGAATTCGAGCATACCTTAGCAGATCTGGCCGCATCTATTGTGACCTCAATTGATGACAAAATGATAATATACGGAAAACACGGAAAGATTATTATTCCGAATCCCCATCATTCAAGTGAATGCTTTTTATATGATATTTCCGGAAATATCATGGAGCGTTTTGAAGATAAAGAAACGGTAAACGGCTTCATTTATGAAATCAGTGAAGTTATAAAATGCATTAAAGCAGGTAAAACCGAAAGTCCTGTTGTTCCGTGGGAAGTTACAATAGCTTGTTCTGCGCTGTTTGATAAAATAGAAGAAACAAAAAAATGAATATCCGGAACCTAAGTGTCCTCGATAAGACTATTTTGAGGACGCTGACGGATTAATAAGACTTTACAGGTGAATAAATGACAAAACATATTGCGAATATAATTACCGGTTGCCGTATTATCGGTAGTATTTTATTACTGTTCTTTCCTGCTTTTTCCTTGGCGTTTTATATCATATATATCCTCTGCGGTTTTAGTGATATGATAGATGGTACTATTGCAAGAAAGACAGACAGCACTATCGAATCGGGTGCTAAAATTGATACTGTAGCTGACCTTGTGTTTATAATAGTATCATTTATTAAAATATTGCCAACAATCAATATTCCTAAATGGTTATGGATATGGGGTGTTGTAATCGCAATCATCAAAATTGCTAATATTATATTGGGATATGCCTGTAAAAATCAGTTCATATCCTTGCATACTATAATGAATAAAGTTACAGGATTCTTATTGTTTCTGTTACCATTGACAATATCATTAGTGGATTTGAATTACATTTTTATAGTTGTTTGCTGTTTTGCTACATTTTCTGCTATTCAGGAAGGCATTTATATTTTAAAAAAACAGTAAAAAAAGGCAAAGCAAATTACTATGTATCGATATTTAAAGTTAACCTCTGACCGTAAAAAGTCAGGGGCATTTTTAACGGATTTGTTCAGAATTCGGAAGAGTTTTTTGCTTTTTCGGAAAATGTAAAAAACAAACCGTTAACAGATTTACTTTTTATTAATATTTGTGTTGAAGTTTTGTGATATAAATGTAATGTATGTAAAAAGGAGGCATTCTCATGAAAAAGACAATTTCCTTATTACTTTCTCTGATTATGGTGTTCTCGTTGGCACTTCCCGCATTTGCACAGGCGGAAGCAGAGGAGTATCCTACCATTTATGTTACCGGTGCTCAGACAAATAACATTTACAGTGCCGACGGCAGATGTATCTATCCTGTCGAAGGAGATATTATGGCAACTGCCAAAGAAGCACTTGCACCCTGTATGGAAAAGTTCGCTTTAGGTAAGCTTACAGGTGATTACACTGAATTTGCCAAAGAGCTTAATAAGCATATTCTCGGTATTTACGGAGAAGTAATGCTCGACGAAAAGGGCGAAGCAAGCGACGGAAGTCATCCTCAGTATCTTTACCATGAAAATGCGGTAATCACGCCTCTGGAGGGAACGGATGCTGACTATAACAAAGCTCCTGCAAGTCCCGCTCAGGCGATGATTCGATTCCTTACTGCTTTACTTAAGGTTCTGACAAGACTTTTTAAAGGTGAAATCTCATTGAATTTCAGCGGATTACTCGGTTAAATATTTAAAATTCTGATGCTGTCGGGCAGATGCTGTCCGACAGTATTTTTTTGAATTATCACCTTTTTATGATTTTGATATGAATAAATCTTAACATTGTTCATATCTTGTTGACAAAAGCGGTGGTTTAAGGTAGAATTAAACATGGTATATTTTCGTAAGTAAAATATTAAAATTTTTTTGCTTTTTTGTAATTATACGCTTAGTTATATTGATAAAAAAGAAAGAATCGTGCTATAATTACAAAAAAGTGCAGTATTTACTAAAACATTTAAGGAGAGATAAAATGGCACTTTCAGATCTTGGCGTAAAACTCGGAAAAATAGTATTTAAAAGCGTAGACAAGGTTTCTCAGAATCCTGCTGAGGTACAAGAAAAGCTTCTTATGTCCATTCTCGAAAAAAATAAGAATACCGAATACGGTAAAAAAATCGGTTTCGATAAGGTTCACTCTGTAGAGGATTTCCAGAAGATGGTACCTCTTTCTACCTATGACGATTATGCAGATTATGTGGACCGTATGATAAATAACGGAGAGAGCAACCTTATGATGGCGGCAAAGTGTCACCGTTACTGCTCTTCCTCAGGCTCCGTAGGTAAGCCTAAAATTCTCCCCAAATCAGCCCGAGACCTTTTCCATATGCAGTCTGTAGGCTTTGTTGCCACACCTACCTGTGCTTCCATGTGGTTCGCTAAAAAGGGCATCAAGTTCCCCAAGCAGGTCGGTACTGTTGCTATCGTGCTCACAGGACACGAGATGGCGGACGGAAAAATGTGTAACGGTGCGGGCCAGGTTCCCTTTACTTACCTTAAGCCTATATCAAAGTTCTTTATGACCACACCCAATGACTTTATGTATCCCGAAAATGAGGATACTGTGGATTCGTCCTATTTCCATCTTCGCTTCGCTCTGGAAAACCGCGATGTTACATATATCGGCTCCATGGTTGTAACTCTTCTCACCATTATGTTTGAGTTCTTTGAGGCTAACTGGGAAATGGTTTGTAACGACATCGAAAAGGGTACTATCGACCCGTCTGTTAAATGTCCTCCCGAGCTTCGTGCCAAGTACGAAAAGAAGTTAAAGCCTAATCCCAAAAGAGCCGCTGAAATCCGCCGTGAATGTGAAAAGGGCTTCGATGACCCCATCGCACCGAGAGTATGGCCGAAATTTATGTGGTCCTACGGTATGGTCGGCTCTACTCTTAAATTCTATGTTCAGAAGCTGAGAAGATATATCGGTGACGCTCCCATTCACAATATGGGTTACGCCGCTGCAGAAGGCTATATGGGTATGCCTGTAGAGCTTAATGTAAACGACTGTGTACTTCTTCCCAAATCTGTATTCTTCGAGTTCATTCCCATTGACGATCCCGACTGTGACAGACTTCTTACTGTCGGAGAGGTAGAGGAGGGTAAGCTCTACGAACTCGTTGTTACCAATAATTCAGGTCTCTACCGTTACAAGATAGAAGACGTAGTAAAAATTACAGGCTTCTATAACAAGTGTCCTAAGTTCGAATTCCTTTACAGAAACAATCTCGCTCTCAATATCGCCAACGAAAAGACAACTACAGATATGGTTGACTGGGCAGCGGGCAAGGTTCAGGAAAAATTCGGAGTAAGCTTCAAGGGCTACAGCTTCTACGGTGACACAGACTCCACTGTGGTACGCTATATGCTTTTAGCAGAGCCTGAAGGCGAAATCTCAGCTGAAACCATAGCTGAAATGGAAAAGGCACTCGATGAATTCCTCAATGAAAGCAACGAAAAGTACTTCAAGTACCGTCGCTGGAATATGATCGATTCTCCGCAAATCCTCCTTCTTAAAAAGGATACCTATGCAGATTACAGAGAAATGCTTAAAAAACAGGGCAGAGTTCTTAATCAGATAAAGCCCGTTACAGTTATTAACACTGACGAAAGAAAGGAATTCTTCTTCTCTCACGTGGAAGAATAAGGTGAAAGTTTATGTTTGGCAAGAAAAAGGATTTATCCGGTTACAAGCTTTATGACCTGTGTAATTCACAGGATGGTATGTACCTTATGTACAAGTTTAATCTTCAGAAGCAGCAGGTACAGATTCCCACATCAATTACTGTTGACCGTGAGCTTGATTTCGATCTTTTGCAGAAGGCTTTTGATATGGAGATCGAAAGAAACGAAAGCTTCCGTATTCGTTTTGCGAAGGTTGACGGTAGTGTAAAGCAGTATTTCATTGAACCCTTTAAACATCAGGTTGAGCGTAAGCACTTTTCTTCCGTAGAGGAGCAGCAGGCATTTTTTGATGCTGATGCGCAGAAGCCCTGCTATTTCCTCAAGGATGAAATTTTCAGAATATACTTCTTCACTACCGATGGGGGAGAGAACGGTGTTTACAGCTGCTTCAGTCATCTGGTTATCGATGCTCTGGGTATCGTAGGCTTTTATATGGATCTTTTCCGTGTTTACAGAGCACTTCTTAAGGGATATGAAATTCCTCCCGTGCTTGACAGCTATGAGGAATATGTTCAGGAGCAGCTCGTAAAATGCAGTGACGAAGAAAAGCAGAAAAAGCACGAGGAGTTTTATAAGGAATATTTCCTTAAAAACGGTGAGCCCTACTATGCAGCTGTTCACGGTCACGAATATCTCGATGCCTACCGTAAAAAGAAAAAGAATCCCGACATAAGAGTTCCTATGGCATACAATCCTCTCTACAATAAGTGTAATATGATTGTAGAGCATATCGGACCCGAGGACACCGAAAAAATCTTTAACTACTGTAAAGAAAATCAGATTTCTCCCGAAAGCATTTTCGTTATGGGTCTTCGCTCACACTGCTCAGCAGTAAACTACCGTATAGACGACGTGTCCATGATGACCGTATGCGGCAAGCGTGCCACTGTCAAGGAAAAGAATATGAGCGGCTGTATGGCAGAGCCTCTTATCTTCCGTTCGAAGCTCAGTGAGGATATGACCTTTGATGAGGCTGTCAAAGAGCTGGTAAGAATCAGAACCTCTCTTTACAGACATCTTGACTTCCCTTATACCAAGGCAAGAGATATGTCTCTTAAGCTCTTTAACTTCGGACCTATCCAGGGTGCTAACTCGCTTATGTATTCCTGGATTCCCGTACCCATCGATGACAGCTTCCCCTTTAAATTCCACTTTAAAACCTATAATCTGGGCAGATACTTTACGCCTATGTATACCATCACCATTCCTAACCCCAGAGATAAGGGAGTTGATGTATATTATATGTATCGCACAAAGCTTTCTACTGAGGCTCAGATAAGACAGATGCATAAGAACTTCCTTAAGACTATTATCGACGGTATCGATAATCCGCAGATTACGGTTAAGGAGCTTCTGGATAATCTTTCAGAATAAAATAGTACTACCGAAAAGTCACTGTAAAGAATATTTGCAGTGACTTTTTTGATTAAGTGTAAAGGGCAAAGTGCAAAGATGCGAGTAAGACTTCGAAAAAAATAGAAAGTGATACACAGCTTTTTGAACGCTAAGTGCTAAACGATAAACGCTAAACGGGCGGGTAAAGGTTTGACAAATAAGAAGCGATAGTCCGCCACTTCAAGGTACACATCGTAGGGGCGACCATCGGTCGCCTTATGAATGCAGAATGCAGAGTGCAAAACGCAGAATTGCGGGCAGGGGGGTCGAAAAACAGGAAATGACACTCCGCCGGTTAAACGCTAAGTGCTAAATGCAAAACGCAAAGTGGCGTGGAAGGCTTCGGAAAATATCAAGTGATAATCCGCCGAATAAACAAATCGACTATAGTAGGGCGGGGTGACCCTACCCCGCCTCAGTATTAAATAAATGTATTATAGGGACACGGCGTGTGTGTCCGCAATATATAAAAGAATAAAAGCAAGGTAGGTTCGTCCGGAGGAACACCTTGCTTTTTATTATTTCTTTATAAATTCCGCTATATCCTCTAATCTGCGGTCAAGAGCTTCACAGATTTTATCAAGCGTTTTTGCTTTTTGTGTTTTCGTTTGCCTTGAGACGGCGTACGGTTTTACTGTCAATTCCACACTTTTCACGAAGCAAATAGGTAGAAACACCTTTTTCTTTCATTGTTATCCAAAGCTTATCAAATACTATCATAAATTATTCAAGTCCGTCAAAAAAATCATCATAAGAACAGGAATATATCTTCTTTAACGTAACGATAACACTTATCTTTATATTCAATTCTCCACACTCGTATTTAGCATAGGTGCTTCTGCCTATATCACAGCCTCTGAGCTGAAGCTCGGCACAGAGCTTTTCCTGTGAATATCCATACTTATATCTCAGATTTCTCAGGTTTTCACCCATATTCATATCAATTCTGATTTTCTGTTCCATAACCCACCTCTGATTTTTTTGTTCAATATAGGTTGCAAACAATATAATTTTATGTTATAGTGGGTTAAAATATTGTTCGCTATACTGGACAAGGAGTGGTGATAATTATGAATTCATGTACATTTTTCGGACACCGCGACACACCTGAGTCAGTTCGCTACGACTTAAAACAAGTACTCATTGACCTTATCGAAAACATATACTGACATAATATGGGATAATGTCCCTAAAAGGTTCGAAATCGACCGCCGTA
>CALCHE010000076.1 GCA_937901145.1 uncultured Clostridia bacterium | reverse complement strand
TTACGGACTGGCTAGGCCTGGTACCGATTTTTGTTGCGGTGGGCTTCGCACTGCTCGGTATTATACAGTGGATTAAAAGAAAAAAGCTGAATAAGGTGGATCGCAGTCTCTTCATTCTTGGCGGATTTTATGTGGTGGTAATTGCGGTTTATATACTGTTTGAGTTTGTAACAGTTAATTACAGACCTGTGCTAATTGGCGGAAGAACGGAAGCGTCTTATCCGTCATCAACGACACTTCTTGTGATGTGTATTATGTCCACGGCTGTAATGCAGTTTAACACCCGTATCAGAAACACTTTCCTCAAAAAATTCATCTCAGCTCTGATTGTCGCATTTATTATCTTTATGGTGGCAGGGCGACTTGTTTCAGGTGTACACTGGTTTACAGATATTGTCGGTGCTGCTTTGTTAGGCTCAGGACTTGTAATGCTGTACCGATATATACTGAGTGTAACACCGTGAGCTTTCATTTGTAATGTTCGGCAAAAAACTATGCAGAGGCTTCTGACAGTTAAAGTCAGGAGCTTTTTTTATCTTGCAGTTGAAAACCGATATGCCGTTGTGTTATAATCAATCCGACAGAAAGTTTACTGACATTAGGAGGAGAATATGAATATTATACAGACACTTATTTCTTATTTTGCTATAGCGGCAGCTTTTATTTCTTCACTTTTTTCCTGGGGAGATGCAACAATGATACCTTTTTCAAACGATTACGAAATTCCTGAGAGCATACCCGAGTACAGTGTAATTTCTACAGAAGAGAAAAACGATTGGAAAGCTGAATGGATTTGGGACGAAACTCCGACAGAGAAAAATTCATGGATGTGCCTGAGCAAAAAGATTAATCTTGACACAGCTCCCGAAGAGCTTACGGCGCATATCTCAGCAGATTCGAAATACTGGCTTTACATAAACGGAGAAACCGTTATCTTCGAAGGGGGCGTCAAGAGTGGCCCTGACGAAAACAGCGGATATTATGACAGTGTAGATATAGCACCTTATCTCAAAGAGGGCGAAAACTCAATCTGTGCTCTGGTGTGGTACTGGGACGATGAAACGAGCTATTCTTATAACGGCAGCGGTCAGGGTGGTTTTCTCTTCGAAGCTATAGGTGAAAATATATCTATCCTTTCCGATAAAGAGTGGAAGGTAAAAAGAAACAGTGCCTATATTGACTCTGCTCTTTATCCTCCTAACTACAGACTGCCGGAATACAGTATTTATTATGATGCCCGTGAGGACATCGGTGACTGGACAGATGAGGCCTTTGATGATTCCTTATGGGAAAATGCCACGGAATATGCCAAAGGCGGAGAAGGTGCCTACGGAAGGCTTTATCCTCGCGGAATACCTTTTCTGAAGGATTACGGTCTGAAGAATTATGAGAACTCAGAGGATTATGAAAATTATACGGTGAAAAAAGCTTTAGGTGAAAAAATTACCGTAGATATTCCCTATAATGCACAGCTTACACCTTACCTTAAAGTTATAGCACCTGCAGGTAAAAAAATCAGAATAACTACAGAAAACACCCTTATCGGTGCAGTTTCAGACACCTATATAACCAAAGAGGGTGAGCAGGAGTTTGAGGCACTCGGCTGGTTTAATGGTGAGCATATTACCTATAAAATACCCAAAGGTGTTACAGTGGTTTCTCTTAAGTATCGCGAAACGGGATACGACAGCTCGTTCAGCGGTGACTTTAAGTGCGATGATGAGTTTATGAATTCTCTGTGGCAGAAATCTCTGCGTACACTTTATGTAACGATGCGAGATAATTTTATGGACTGTCCTGACAGAGAAAGAGCCCAGTGGTGGGGCGATGTTACCAGTGAAATGATAATGACTATGTATTCTATGGACAGTAACTCCTATCTTCTTTATCAGAAGGGCGTAGAGGCTATGCTTTCACACACTGATGACACTAAGATTCTTCAGACTGTCGTTCCTATAAACGGTGATTATTTCGAGCTTCCCGTTCAGCAACTAGCAGGTATAGTGGGCTTTCTTACTTACTATGAATACACAGGGGATATAGCTTTTATCGAAAAGGTTTACGGTTCCTCTCTTGACTATCTGAAGCTTTGGGAAATGGGAGAAAATAATCTTGTCGTCCATCGCAGCGGTTCATGGGATTGGCCTGATTGGGGCAAAAAAGCCGATATGACCGC
>CALCHE010000075.1 GCA_937901145.1 uncultured Clostridia bacterium | reverse complement strand
TAGTCAACCCAGATTCGGTTTTCTTCGCCGTGAAGACGCGTAAGCTCGATAACCTTATCATTATCATCGTAAGCATACATTATGGACGTTTGATTCTGAGAATCCTTGTAGTTTTCGAGATTAACAGCTATTTCACCGTTAACGAAATTATCCATATAAGATGTCACAGATCCGCCGACAATCATTAACGTCAGCATACCAGCTACAAAAAGACAAAAACAGAACAAAAAGATAGTATAAAGAACAGTATGTTTCTTTTTCTTCTTTTTAACTTTGTTTGTTTTACGGGGTGAAGTTTTAACAGCACTCTGATTATTTGGCACTGTTCTTCTATTATTACTTTTTTCCATTACAGAAGTCCTCCGTTCAGAGATTTATATGAAGCAGAGCATAATTGTCCATACTTAGATAACATTATAATAAATCCTGACAATTAAATCAACATTAATTTATAAAATTAATTTAAATTTATCTTATTTTTATTATTGTTTTTTATTTTTTTGCCTAAACACATAAAAATAAAGGCAAAGTCACCTCTGCCTTTATGCTTTGAATGATTTTGCATCACTGTAAAATCCATAGTATCTTTCACCACCTGAAACTACATAAGCACGACATTTTACATAATACTTTCTTCCTCTGATGAGGCTTTTAAAATTATATGCAGCCTTTTTGCTTCCCTTTAATGTAATTTTCTTCGGGTTGCTGAAGCTTTTATTTGTGCTTAGGAGGATTTCATAGCCGTGGCAGTTCTGCTTGGTGAGAGTTACTGTGACCTTTCCCGATGAAGCACGGATCTTTTTTATCTTTGATTTCTTCGGCTTAGTGGTAACCTTTACGGTTTTAGCAGAGGAATAAATTTTTGAGGTTCCTTCTTCTTTATATCCTTTGATAACAAAAACGTAGTCTGTTCCGCTTTTAAGTTTTTTACCGTCGATTTTACTTAAAGTACAGTATAGCTTTTTCGTATCCTTTAAAAGCTTAAGAGTTTTCTTATTCTTAAGATATATTTCATAGCCGTCTGCACCTTTGTTACCGTTCCAGGATAAATAAACCGATGAAACAGACGGAGTAGCACTGATGCCTTTCACGGCTGCAGGTCTTATTTTAAAATACAGCGTTTTTTCACCCTCGTAATCACCGCTGAAAATAACAGTGATACTGTACGTTCCTGTCTTCTTCCTGCCCTTCTGATATTTCAGATAATAATCTTTGTTTACGGTTAGCGTTTTACCTTTGATATCCTTCACGGTGACAGAAGGTTTCTTTACTTTCCCGTCGTAGGTATAAATCTTCTTTTCCGTTTTAACGGATGCTATTTTACTGACCGTTTTACTACTGAATATCTTTTTACAAACAGTGCACTCTTCTTTAATTTCGCCATTTCTCTCAGTGGTAGCTTTAACCTTTACCGTTTCAGGTGTATGGGCAGTTTTATCAAGATAAACTACATTAGTTTTAGCGAAACAGCGTTCACAAAACCTACCCTTTTCACCCTTTTCAATGCAGGTCGGCTTTTTGTAGCACACTACTTCCTCACTGAAAATGTGCCCCAGGGAATCTACCGGTGCGCCTTCATAAAATTCACCGCAGTCACAGCCGAATACAGTATATCCGTTTTCCGTACAGGTTGGCTTCACGATGTACAGTTCTCTGAATATATGCTGATGGTCCTGCGCTGATGCAGATAAAGACCCCAACATAAGAGCTGAAACTAAAAGAATATTAACTAATATAATCCGCTTAATCAACTTCATTTTATCACCTGCCTGTTACCGTCATTTATTTTATATCCGATTAAAATCAAATAACATAATACAAAACAATTATATATACAAAAGCTGAAACTGTCAATAAACTGATCAATTTATGAAAAAGATAAAGCCTGCACAGCAGTACAGGCTCTGTCAATTATTTTTCCATTAAGGTATTTGCGCGTTTGTCAGCAAGCTCTACGATCATTTTATCCTGAAGCTTACCGTGAATGGGATAGAATATAAAGGATAAACCGTAAAGACCTCTTGCCAGAGCGGGAAGAATACAGAAAACTATCCATATACCTTTAAGTACTCCGGGATCCTTGTTAGCGATATCATGTCCGAGCTCATCCTTCAATGGTACATAGTTAATCCAGTGAAGAACCATACCTGAAAGCCATCCTGTAACAGCTGTTGCAAGCTTAATGAAATAACCCTGAACGGTAGTTACAAGCGCTTCATTACGAAGACCGTGCTTCCACTCCATGTAGTCGAGAGTATCAGCTGTGAGGATAGGATTGCATACATTGATAACCTTATTGGGGAGACCAGCAATTGTAAGCAATATAACTACAAGAATGAAATTAAGTATGCTTTTATCTTCGAAATTATCGCTTAAAATCGCACCGTTGGGATAACCGAGTATGAACATAAGAAGATATGCACCGAGACCAAAAAGACCTGCGCCGATCGCTGTGGATCTGGGGCCGAATCTTCTTACAAGCTTAGCAGCAAAAGGCACCATAAAATAGTTAGGAATACCTGTGAACAGACCACAGATACTGCGATATGCATAGTTACCTGAGTTATTAAGCCAGAAGAAGCTTTCGGATGAACCGCCGACAGCTTTGAAGTTATTAAAGAATTCGGCAAGAATTATTACAATAAGAGGTCTGTTGGTAAAGATGTTTTTCATTGAACCCCATACTGAGGTTTTGTTCATTTCTTCACGGCTCTGAAGAGGAATTCTCTCACGCATATTAAAGAAGCCGTAAACAGCGAATGATGCAGAGAAAATAAGCATAAACACCGCGAAGGCCTTATACACCTCAGCGTTGGTAACAGAAGGATTGATCTTCGGAATAAACTTTACCAGAATAGGCAGGAACGAAGGGATAAATGTGCCGAAAAGCTCGAAAAATTTGGTTGTGGTAATCAGACTGTTTCGTTCGTTTATATTCGGCGTAATATTATAGGTCATCAGATTCCATGCACCGAAATAGCTCATACCGAGACCGTAAATAACCGTAGCTATTGCAACATAAATAGCCTGAGCTGTGCCTGTAATACCGGGTGTAGAGAAAAGCATCATACCGCCGAGTATCCATAAAGGAAGCGGAAGGATGAAGAAAGGTCTTACTCTGCCCCAACGTGTTCTCGTACGGTCAATAATAAGACCCGAGAGAGTATCGTCAAGAGCATCATATATAGTAGCAAAAAGCTCTATATTAGCATAATGCTTATCACTGAGACCTGCATACTGAATGAGGAAGAACTGCTTTTCACTGCCGATGAACTGAGAAAGGTTTTTCTGACCGAAGTTAACAAGCACAAATGCAGCGATTTCCTTTGGTGTAAGGTATCTTTTTTTAGTATAAGCTAATTTATCAAGCACCTCTTCTTCGGATTTTCCGTTTTCCTGAAGAGAGCTTGTATTTACTGTATCTGACATTTTATCACTCTTTCAAATATATTCTTATTTCTTATTGCTTTTTTCGAGAGCTTCACGTGCTTTTCTGACCTTTTCAGCCTGCTCCTGCTTTTCTCTTTCGAGAGCCTCCGCACGGGCAGCTTCTCTCCTGAGTCTTTCTTTTTCTTCTTTTTCTTCCTTGATTCTTACTCTTTCGAGTCTTTCACTTTCGAGCTGCTCATCAGATTTGATGTCAGCACGGGATACAAGGAAATTACCGGTAAATGCTACCAGTGCAAGTGCAAGAAATACAAATATACCCCAACCTACGGATGCATTCGCATTTTCAAAAACAAGATCAGCAACAGTGAATGCCTCGGCACCGATTTTTCCGTTTACAGAAACGAAAAGACCTGCACCTGTCCCCATAAGAACAATACCGATAACATCAAAAATCCAGATAAGAGAGGTCTTAGGCTTTCTGAAGGTAATAAAAATAAGGAAAAATGCAATTACTAAAACAACTATGCTCAGCAGAACGCATAAAAGTCCGATTAAAGCGAAGGAAACGGGACCTGAAAAGCCTTCTGCACTCATTGTTTCGATTATTCCGCCTATGTTTTTGAAAAGCGGACCGAAAAACTTGATTGTATTTGTTCCGTCAGTAAAAATACCTAACAAATCAAAGTTTAGCTCAGCATTATCACCCTTAACGGTAGCCCAAGGTAAAATTATACCAATAATAGGAATAAAAGACATAAGAATTCTGGCTATTCTCAGTTTCGTGCCATATACTGCATAGCCTAATTTATTAAGTGTGTTATAAAGTTTCGCGAATTTAGCTTCAGCTAAAATATTGTCTTGTTCAAGACGTTCTTCCCAGTTAAAGTTAGGAATACTGATTTTACAGTCCGGACAGTCCGCTTTAATGTAATACCACTTAAGCTCCCTGCCGCAGTTAGGACATTTCGATGCCATCAGAACACCCTTTCCACATAAAATAAAAGTTAATATACATAATAATATATTCTGTCAATAAAAGTCAATATACAAAAGAATTTTATTGAAAAAAATAATCATCAGATTTCATCATAATCCAGTGCTTTATCGATAAGTCTGACATTAACACCTTCGGAAACTATCGCTTTCTCTCCTGTCAGTTCAAATTCCACACAGGGCATTCCGGCATCAAGAATCTTATCAAGGTAAAGCTTCATCACATTGTTACGCTCTCTTACAGCTGTAATCTGAACTGCATCAAAAGCTGTTGTAACAGATTTTAATGTAAAGGCTCCGATTCTGAATCTGACATATCCGTCCTTTTCTACAGATATTTCGAGTTCATCACCCTGAGAGAACAGAACACCTTCATTCTTTTCTGTCAGATTAACCACTACAGAAAAATCTCTTTTACCTTTTATTGCACCGTCTGTAATCAAATCGTTTTCATAATAATTAAATCCGATTTCAACATCACTGAAAACAGCCGTATCACCCTTAACAGAAGAAATAACAATTCTATTGCTTTCATCAAAAGGCTTTTCAAAAGTAAATATAACAGACATATAGTCCTCAAGAAGCTCTTTGGCAGTGATATGATTTTCTGATGAAAAAGCCTCTGAAATATCGACAAACTGATTAAAGGTAACGAGTAGCTTTTTATCAGACAAAGCTTTAGAATAAACAACTTCAAGTTTTTTGTTTTTCTTGCCGAAATGGAGAATTTTAGTCTGATAAGGATTTAAATCAATCTTAATCTCGTCACCATAAGAATACGCACCCTGAGATCCCTCAGTATTATAAGGAAGTACCGTGTACAGCTCACCGAAAGAGAAGGACTTGTTAACACCTATCTTCTCATCGAGCTTAAGTGTATAACTTTGCGCTGAAGAACCGCTGTTACGAAGAGAAACTATACCTTCGTGGTCACCGAAGCAGCTGAAACCGTACACTTCAGATTTAGAGGGTCTGCCACCGAAAACAATAGAATTCGAAAGAATGCTGATATTTTCCTCGATGAAGCGCATACAGGAATAATTGATTCTCCATTTGGCTTCGTTCATCAGAGAATGACTGTAGTAAAGCTCCCAGAACTGTGTTCCCCTGGTCGCCATAGTAAACAGATACTCTCTGAATTCATCATCACTCATGGATACTTTTGCTTCTTTACCGTAAATGGGATCGTGATTGTACAGAGCTCTTTGCGGGAACTGGAACTGTCTCACTCTACGAAAATCCAAATAAAGCTCATCACGGTAGCTGAGCATACGGTCCTTATCGGAGACATTACCCTTTTTACCGATAAATCCGACATCAATGCTTATCTGCATCCATACACTGTTTACCCACTGCAGAAACCACGCTGACGGCCAGGCATAACAGGTAAGGTTTATCCAAAAATCCGAACCACCGCATAAATTAAATTTTTCGAAGGCTTTTATCCATCTTTCCCAAGTATCAGTGAAGAAATAAACATCATTACAACCGCCTGTAATATGGTCATGCTTTTTATTTTTACAGGCATACTGCGCAAATCCGTCAAGCTTAAAATAATTGATATTAAACCGTTTCTGAAAATCGAGAAGTAATTCTTCAGTTTTTTGAGTGTATTTTTTACTTCCTACACAGATATCCTTTGCCTGTTTATTGACAAATCCGTTACCTTCCTGCTGAATCCTTCGGGCAAATTTTATCGTATCATTAGTATATCCGCCTCTCGGACCGAGCCAAAGGCCGAATTTAGAACCAAGACTTTCAGCCAAATTTTTAAAAGGATAAAGCTCATCGGGAAAGTTTTTATTAAAGCCCCAGAACGCGCCGTCGTAATCATTCCATCCGTCATCAGCGACATAAGAATCGAGAGGAGGCTCACCGGTTTTTGTCATCATCTTTTCTATTTCGAGAAAAGATGATGTGATATTTTCCTTCGTGATATTGAGCATATTATCATACCAGGAATTATACTGTCTGCGAATATAAACAGGCTTAGAGATGTCCTTTATGTATTCAAAAAATGCCTTCTGCACATCCTCGAAAATGTCACTTACGGCACCGCCCGCTACACTCTTATGAGAAATATAGCATCCCGAACCGATAAGCTCACTCAGCCTTTTACCGCTGTAATAGGTGCTCATAGCATTGTAATTTTTAATTTTGTTAATTGCAACAGGAAACTCACAACCGAAATAAAAACCGTCAACATATATCGGCTGACCGAGTGACAGAGCAAAGCTTTTGGTTTCGGCATCCTTCTGTTTGGGTACAGACCAGAATTTTAAACTGCTGTCAAAACTGAAGCTTTCAAAGGCGATGGAGTCAAGTATTATCTCCTTGACTCCTTTTTTCTCATATCTGAGTTCAAGATATTTTCTGATATAACAGCGATAATCATTCAGAATGCACACCAGCTTTACCTCGATTTTGCTGTCTTTTACATCGAAGCTACTGAAAGTTACAGTATACTTGCTGATTTCACCTTCACGCACGGATGAAATATCAGAAACTTTAATATCCGAAGCCTTAATCTCCTTTTTTCCGAACGCAGATTTAAATGTAAGAACGAACTCCTCACCGCATTTCTGACTAATTAAAGTCCTATCGTTGTTTTTATTTACGAGAGTGAATCCCTTGATCCTGTCTGACTTCAGGTGAAGTTCTTTCCTTATATGATTATTTTCTATTACTATATTCTTCATTAAGTTTTAACCCTTTATATTATTTTAAAACCTCTTCAATCCAGCCGATTACATCTTTGCAAACCTTATCGAAGCATGCTTTTTCATTGAGAATTTCATGCCTTGCGTCAGGATAAAGAATTTTCTTAACATTGGTTTTACCGGCATCAGAAAGTGATTTACAAACCTTTTCGATACCCTTGCTATATTCGCCTACAGGGTCCATAGCACCTGAAATAATAAGAACGGGAAGCTCTTTTGAAAGCGAGGTAAACCATTCAGCTGAAGAAACATAACTGAGAAGAGAAAACAAATCGCGGTAACCGTAAGCAGTGAAAAGATAACCGCAAAGTTCATCTGCGATGTATTTATCTACCTCTTCATTATCTCTTGAAAGCCAGTCGAAGGAGGTTCTGCCCTCAAATTTACTGTTGTATGCACCGAAGCCGACTTTATCGATAAGCTTGCTTCTGTAGTGAGTACCTTTGATTTTTGCGATAATTTTGGTAAGAAGAATACCCGCACCTGCAGCAGGGTTAGGACCTGCTGTACCGCAATAAACAGCACCTGTAATTTCATCGGCATATTTTATACTGTAGGCTCTGGCAACAAACGAGCCCATCGAATGACCGAAGAAAACGACAGGAACAGACGGATTTTCTTTTTTAATGATTTCAGTAAGCTGATGACAGTCCTCAACAAAATATTTCCAACCATCCTTTTCACCGAAATAACCGAGCTCATCCTCATTCTTAACGCTTGTACCGTGACCGAGATGATCATTTATGTAAAGAGCGTAGCCATTGTTACATAAAGCTTCAGCAAATTTTTCATATCTCTCAAGATGCTCTGCCATTCCGTGTGCTACCTGAATTACTGCTTTGATATCTCCGTTTTCTGGCTTATAGGATGCAGCGTGGATATCAGCAAGTGTCGAAACTGAAGGGAAAGAAAATTCTGTCTTAATCATAATAATTCCTCCTAATGTATATTATTGGAATAAGTATATCACAAATAAAAAATTTTTTCATTTATTTTCCGAAATAATTAGGATGTCAAAACACACAAAAAATATCATTACTTTTTGACAACAAAGGAAGAAAGACAAAGCTTTTTCTACAAAGTCCATTTATATGTACCCAAAAATCAAATTTATCGAACATTTGTATTGACTTTTCGATAAAATCTGCTATAATTAAATCACAAACGAAGAACGAATGTTCGTTTAAGGAGGATATTTATTATGTTTAATACATTAGGTAGCTTTTCAGCAGTATATTTCACACTCGCAGCAGTTCTTTTTATTCTCATCCTTTTTGAGAAGCATTTTATTAAAATCGAAGATAATATCAGAGCTAAGAAAAAAGCTGTGAAAAAATCCGTTAAGGCAAATACTGCTAAGAAAACTGTTCGTAAGCCCGATACAAACGCTTCATTGAGAAACAGTAACATCAGAACAGCACCCGTTCGCAGAATACCGAATAACGCAGCATAACAGACATTTTTCTTTCTCCCACTCAAATATAACTCATTACCGAAAAGAGTCCCGCATTTCTCGCGGGACTCTTTTCTGCAATCAGGCTAAATCATTGTTAAAAGCAATCATATCAAATTCGACAACAGTATAGTAAGTCATATCATCTATAACCGCCAGACAACTGTCAAGCTTTGATTTGACTTCCTTTTTTCTCGACATCAGCTCAGAAGGAAGCGCTATATCAAAAATAAGGTTTGTCTGTTTCTCGCCTTTCACCATTCGGAAATCGTGTATGGATATTCTGTCATCCTGCGCTCTGAGCAGCTCAATAACAATATGACGGAGTCTGTCAAGCTCTTCGTCACCTGTTACGACAGGATCATAATGGATAACAAGATGGATATTATGCTCTTCAAGACAGTTTCTTTCTAAGGTGTCAATCAATTCGTGACAGTAGAGCGGGTCAGCCTTATGATCCATTTCCACATGAATACTCGCAAAGCGCTGACCGGGGCCGTAATCGTGCACCATAAGATCATGATATCCTAATACCTCAGGACAGGTACGCATAACGCTTATTATCAGCTCCTTAAGCTCAGGACTTGCGTTTTCACCGAGCAGTGGGCTTATTGTGTCTTTAGCGAGGGTAACTCCACTGTAAAGAATGAACAGTGCTACGAGAAGACCCATAATACCGTCTATCTGTACGTGGAAGATAAGCTCGATTATGCCTGCAATAAGAACTACAGTAGTGGCTACAGCGTCATTTCTACTATCCGCTGATGTAGCAAGTAAAGCTGACGAATTAATTGATTTACCAAGCTTACGGTTAAACAAGCATAGCCAAAGCTTAACAGCAACGGAACCTATAAGAGCAATACAAGCCGGAACCGACAACACAACTGCTGAGGGTTCAATAATCTTTTCTACAGATGTTTTGGCAAGCTCAAAACCGATAACGACAATCATAGCGGCAACAGCCAGACCCGACAGATATTCATATCGTGCATGACCGTAGGGATGATCCTCGTCTGCAGGCATTTTGGCCAGTCTGAATCCGACAAGAGTAACAATAGAGCTTGTGGCATCAGAGAGGTTATTCATAGCATCGGCTGTAATAGAAACAGAACCGGCTACTGTGCCGATGAGAATCTTCAGAGCAAAAAGCAAAAGATTACATACTATACCTACACCACCCGAAAGCATACCTACCGATGCTCTTGTCGAAGAAGAGGTTAACTCTTTATTCTTTATAAAAATTTTAAGAAGCAGATTTGTCATACAGATCACCGAAATTACAGATTTATCTTTCTGTCTTTATAATAATATTCTTTATCTCTTTCTCCGATAGGACGAAGAACCTTACAGGGGTTTCCTACAGCGACTACATCTGAGGGTATATCCTTGGTGACAACACTCCCTGCACCGATTACTGTATTATCACCGATATTAACGCCCGGCATTACGATAACTCCAGCACCAAGCCAACAGTTTCTTCCGATATGTATAGGCATATTGAACTGATATGCCTTTTCTCGAAGTTCGGGAAGAATAGGATGCCCAGCCGTAGCAAGAACTACATTAGGCGCAAACATCGTGCAATCACCTACATAAATATGTGTATCGTCAACGCAGGTAAGATTAAAATTAGCATACACACTGTTACCGAAATGAATATGCTTTCCGCCCCAATTCGCACGAAGAGGCGGCTCAATATAACAGTCCTCCCCTATCTCAGCAAACATCTCCTTAAGAAGCTTTTGTCTTTTATCAAATTCACAGGGTCTTGTTGCATTAAAATCATAGAGCTTTTCCAGACACTTCGCCTGTTCGCTCATTATATCACTGTCATTTGGGTCATAAATTTCACCTGAATGCATTTTTTCGAAAGACATAGTATTTTCTCCTTGAAATATTTCATATTATAAGAAAATCCCTCGAACTGATGTCCAAGGGATTTTTGGTTGCGGAGACAGGATTTGAACCTGCAACCTCCGGGTTATGAGCCCGACGAGCTACCGGGTTGCTCCACTCCGCGATATATCACT
>CALCHE010000074.1 GCA_937901145.1 uncultured Clostridia bacterium | reverse complement strand
AGCATATCCGGCTTGATGAAGTCATCGCTGTCAACAAATGCGATATACGCACCGGTACAAATTTCAATGCCCGCATTACGGGCATCGGAAAGGCCACCATTGGGTTTATGGATCACCTGGATGCGGCTGTCCTTCCTCGCCCATTCGTCGCACATCTGTGGGCAGTTGTCCGGAGAACCATCATCTACCAGGATAATCTCCAGGTTCGAATAAGTCTGGTTGACAACGGAGGTGATACACGCATCGAGATATTCTTCAACCTTGTAAATTGGGATGATGACGGAAATTGAATCATTCATGAGAATTATTCCTTCTGAGCCCTGGCCGCTGCGGTTTTAATCTTCCTTCTTACCTGACTTTCGTGTATAAACAAGAGCCCTTGATACAAGCCTGGCACGTGCAGGATAGCCATGCCCCGCAGACGAAGTCTAGTAGGCAATGCACCAAGTTCTGCTTTCAGCCGCTTTAATTCTGCCCTGCAATGGACTGCCAGCTGACAGGTATCTTGCGCAGTATTGCCAATGGCAGCATTATAACTGCTGATTAACGCATTGATGTAGGATTGCATTGCCGCACTCCGGACTTGCCCCTGGGCATTTTTCAGGATCAATGCTCGGACTTGCAGGACATCATGGTATTTTTTTGCCTGGAATCCTTTGTTGGACATGGATTCGGTTCTGCGCCAATACTGGTACCCACAGAAATCTTCAAATACTGACTTGTTGGCTCTGCTGAACAAGGTGAAATTGCGAAGCAAGTCTTCATTATTCGTAACCGATGCATCAAGGCAGCTATCCATCAAGATTTCTCTGCGGTACAGTTTATTGCATAAGCTGGGTTCGATTTTTCCTCCGCGAAGCAGTTCGTTGACTTCGCAGTGGGCAACAATCATCTTACCCAGAGCCTTTGCCCGCAGCATTGCACTGCGCATCATATCATCACTCTGGACTCCTCTGCCGTCATCGGAAAAAGCGATGACATTATCTGCCATAGCCTCCATGTCAGAAAGCTCTTCGCCCATCTGTCCTACGGTAATGGAGCCGTAGGGGTAAACGTGGATACAGGCATCCTTTTCGATGATTTCGAGCTGTTTATTTAAATTTTCTCTGCTGTCGGGTACGGGGTTAAGGTTAGGCATAGAGCATACTGCAGTATAACCTCCGTGTGCCGAGGCGAGGGTTCCGCTTTTAATTGTTTCTTTATAAGAAAAACCCGGCTCACGTAAATGAACATGCACATCTACGAAACCGGGAAAAATATAATATTTATCGGAAAAATCAAAAATATTTTCCGCTGAGTCCATTTCAGAAACAATAATACCGTCATTAATAAAAAGCGGGAGAGCGGACAATTTGCCGTCCTTATAAAGTTTTTTTCCTGTGATGGATAACTTCATAATCTACCTCCTATTATTAAGAAACATCCTTTTGCTTTCCTGTTATTTTAACACACATACATTTAAAAGTCAATGGCAAAAATGAAGTTAACATAAACTTAATTTTTATATAAGTTATTGATTAGAAAGGAGTTTTAGTTTATAATAAATATATATTCCCGCAAAGGAGAAAAGAAAATGAAAGTTACCGTTAAAGCCTATGCTAAAATCAACCTTATGCTTGACATATTATCTACTCTGCCTAACGGCTACCACGACCTTTTTATGATTATGCAGTCTGTGGGAATTTTTGACAGGGTTACTGTGACCAAGACAGAGAGTGAAGGCATCGAAATCACCTGTACAAAGGGCGGTGTTCCCACCGATGAAAAAAACATCGTTCACAAGGTTGCTTCAAGATTTTTCGCTGACACAGGCGTAGAAAATACAGGCATAGCCATTCACATAGAAAAGAACATTCCTCAGGCGGCAGGTCTTGCAGGCGGAAGTGCTGACGGTGCGGCTACTCTTGTGGCGCTCAACGAGCTTTTCGGCACTAAGCTTTCACTTAAGGAAATGGCACAGATCGGCGGTAAAATCGGCGCAGATATCCCCTTCTGCATTATGGGCGGAACCATGGCGGCACAGTACACAGGCACGGTCCTTTCCTTCCTTCCCGACATCGAAATCGAAAACATCGTAATCGTAAAGCCTAAGCAGGATGTTTCCACAGGTGAAGCCTATGCGGCATTCGACAGCGCAGAGAGAGTGAGACATCTCGACACCAGAGGTATGCTCATCGCGGCGGCTACTCAGGACAAAAAAGGCATTTTCGACAGAGTGGACAATGTTTTCGAGCAGTTCATCGATGTACCCGACAGAGTGGTAATAAAAAGCGTTATGCGCAAATACGGCTGTGAATGCTGCTGTATGAGCGGAAGCGGTCCGAGTGTTTTCGGCATTTTCGAGAAAAAAGAGGATGCTGAAAAGTGTCTCGAAGAATTAAAGAAGGATTATGACGAAGCATACCTTTGCTCGGCTGTGGGTAAGGGGTGCGAGGTGGAGTAAGACCCCTCCGTCAACCTTCGGTTGCCACCTCCCCTTTCAGGCAATGTCATTAACTTAAGGAAAACAAGAAAAAACATGCACAAAACAGAGAGGTAAATATAGTACAAAATGCGAATTGACAAATGAAAAG
>CALCHE010000073.1 GCA_937901145.1 uncultured Clostridia bacterium | reverse complement strand
CTTGCATGTGTTAGGCACGCCGCCAGCGTTCGTCCTGAGCCAGGATCAAACTCTCTAAAAATTGTATTAAGACGCCAAAGCGTTCTAATCATTTTCAGAGCTTGTTTCGCTCATTTCGTCATTGCTGACTTACTTTATACTTCGCTATTTAGCTTCCGTATATTACTGTTTGAAAAGTACTTTTAAAAACTCTTCTTGATGGTTCTTTACCATCGAATCTCGGGTTCCTTTTCTTAATATCGTTGTTTAATTTTCAAGGTCCGCGCTGCCTCTCTTTCCGAGACAGCTTGAAGAGTATATCACACTCTTCTCTCTTTGTCAATACTTTTTCAAAACTTTTTTCAAGTTTTTTCGTATTGGCTTTTTGTAAAGTTTTCCACATCTCTGCGGAAAGCTTTGTTATAATATCACTTCAAACGACATTTGTCAACACTTTTAGCAAAGTTTTTTGATTATCTTGAACACTAAGCCGTGTGTTTTTGACGCTGTATGTGCAAAACATACTATATAATGTGTTTTCAGCATTTTTATGTGGTTAATTTCTATATATGGCACCTGTTTGTACTTTCCTGTATTCAATATAAAACCACAGATAATATAAAGATAATGCAAGTATAACAGAAAATATTTCTGCCAGAAAATCTATTCTGAAAATACTGTATGGAAACATACTTTCTTTATTCAGATGTATAACTATCCATTCGCATATGCACCATAACCGATAAAAGCTCATAGTCCACGGCATAGCAAATCCTGCTGACGCAATTTCAGGTTTAATGTGTTTCGGCAGAGTACCTGACCAAAATCTGTCAGGTCTGTCGAAGCAAATCAGTGAATAGTACTCCGTATATTTGCAATTCTTTATGTAAACAGTATTATATTTAAAACAGTCATAATGTGAAACCGCCAACATAATAACCATCGATACTACAGCAATACACCAAAGCATACTCCAACCGAAGCCTAAATCCTTCACCGCAAAATTATCTTCCATAGATAAATCGGGTGATACACGGTATGTTATACCCAGGTCGGCAAGGGTCAGAAGTATATATACAATGTTAGTTATAATAAATCTTTTCTTTTTCATTTCGTTTCCTCATATTTTAGGTTTTGGTCGGTGAACACGGCAAGCCGTATCCCTACGTAAAATGTTTGCTGTGAAGAATTTCAGAGCGGACACAAAACCGCGTCCGCCCCGAAAATCTAAAGGGAGATTATCTGATTATTCGACGGTAATCGTTCCTTCGCAAATCTGGTACTCCCACCACCAGCCGTGCTCGAACTTATCGTTACCGAGCTTTTTATATACTACATAATATCTGTTGTCACCCTTCGGGAGCTTCGATGTATCAAGCACGAGGGGTAATTCAATCTGTCTGCCCTCATTGATAATTACATCTATATTCTCCGCTCCGTCGAAAACAGGCTGAGCTACTGTGCCGATGTAGAAGGACACTCTGTACTGCCCTGCTTTTCCGTGAAGATTAAGAGTAAACTCTTCACTTTCTTCACCTTCCGTCGTGAATTTTGTTTTGTGGAGAGTGAATGTGTCTTTAAGGAACGGATGGTCATTATCATAAGTAATAGTTTCATCTATGTCTTTATAAAGAACCGCATTCATCGATTCGAGATTATCGTATTCATTATAATAGACCGAACCGTCACTTGCCGGATCCTCATAATTATACATAGCGCGGATTTTTTCGTGGACGGGAGCTTCCCTCTTGCCGAAGATATCTCCGCAAACTGCCTTCTGTTCGGGCGCATCCTCTTCCATAATAAGATGAGCGAAAACGTCGTTATGTAAAAGCATAGATCTCATACCTGTATATACGGTTACGTCGACAAGACAATCATCACAGATGTCATCAAGATTATCGTCTGTGTGCCAATATTTTACACCTTTCTCCGAATCACACACCACACTGCTTCCGTCAGGATCTGTAACAGAGGCTAATGAAAGAGCGAGAGTTTCACCTTTGTTTCCTATATTGGGCTGGAATGAGATATCTATAGCATCAACCGTACCCGGATTTCCGCCGATGATGTAAATATCTGTATCCTCTGTAATCACGTCACCGTGCTTAACTGTGAATTTCTGTCTTACACCGTCGAGGAAAAGGATAAGTCCCTTTTCAGCCTCGACCGAATGGGCTCCCTCGTCGATAACATATCTTATAACAATCTCATCGCCGTCATAGATTACCTCTTTACGGGAAGTTTCTGCTCTGCCTGCTGCGTAGGCTCCCTTTATTTCCCAGTCAACTGTCACATAATTTTCAGGGTCAGGCTCTGTCCACAGTCCCATCAGCATCAGCATTTCCTTCGGTGTTAAATCAGTAGCTGAAACAGTTACTGTCAGCGTCACACACATCAGCACTGCCGCTATAAGCGCCGCCCATCTGATTTTCTTTCTTCTCACAGGTGCTGTCTTATCTTGTCCCATCTCATCGAACAGCTTATCCATTTTCTTTTTGAATTCCTTCGAATAAGGTCTTACTATATCCCCTTCCCCGGGAAGTGATTTCAGTTCTTTTTCTGCCGCTTCCTCGAAAGCCGCTTTGAGTAAATCATTTCTTTTCATTATTAAGAGCCTCCTTTTCTATTATATATATGAGCTTCCGTCTGCCTCGGGCAAGCTGCTGTTTTACGGTGTTTTCCTTTCGGGAGAGAAGGTGCGAAATTTCCGATACGGTCAGCTCGTTAAGGTAATAAAGGCTGAGTACATCCCTGTATTTTTCATCGAGAGAAAGAATGGCGCTGACTATGTAAGAATAGTTTTCCTTCTCGCAGATGTTGTCCAGAGCTGTCTCGTCCTCCTTCGCATCTTCATCACTGATAAGTGTCGGCATCTCGCACACCTTCTGCCTTACCATATTGAGTGCCCTGCTTTTAGCAGCCTTGATAACATAGGACGCAGTCTGTATGCTGTCTGTATCACCTATCTTGTCAAGATTTTTCGAAATGGCTACGAAGGCTTCATGTACCGCATCCTCGGCAAGATAAGGATCGTTCAATATCCGACAGGCGGTGATATACATTCTGTTTCTGTACTTCTCGTATATTTCTGTCAGCTTCTGTTTTTCATCTGCGGCCGTGGGTGCTGAATGCATTTTATCACCTCCGTTATTGTAAGCTTCCTTAAAAGGCCTTTCATATATATAGACAATTTAAAAGTGGCTTTAGTTACATAGTAAGTGAAAATTTTTTCAGAAAAGTTACGAAAAGGGAAAGATAAAATGAAAAGGCAGCTCTCAACGAGTGAGAGCTGCCTTATAGCAGTTGATATTAATTAATAATTAAAGAAACTGATGTATTCAACGTTTGACATATATGCCTTGGCCTGATCCTTGGTGGTGATAACCTCACCGTTAATTGTGAGAGGTACATTCCTTGCTATAAATACCTGTGTGAAAGTGTCGCCACTCTTATCAATAACAAGCTTACCGCCTGCAGGAACAGTATAGTTACCGCCAATGAAGAATACAGTGTTAGATTTCTTGAGAACTACAACATTGTTAACTTCTGCAGTAATTCCTTCAAGAATAAGCTGTGATACTGACTTGTTGGCAAGAACAGCTGTATCATCAACGATTTTTTTGTCAGAAGTAAGAACAACTTCACCTGAGTATGAATCATCAATTACGAATCCGCCTACAGTGGTTGCCTCAGTAGTGGGCTCCTCTGTTGTGGGTTCCTCAGTTGTGGGTTCCTCAGTTGTGGGTTCCTCAGTTGTGGGTTCCTCAGTTGTAGGTTCCTCAGTTGTGGGTTCCTCAGTTGTAGGCTCCTCAGTTGTAGGTTCCTCAGTTGTAGGTTCCTCAGTTGTGGGTTCCTCAGTTGTAGGTTCCTCTGTTTCGGGAGCATCAGTCACAGCACCGTCACAGAAGGGACAGTCAAAATCAAAGAGATCTGCAAGTGTGCAAACAAGTGAATGAATTGCATTGAAAAGTTTTTCAATAAAGACAAATGCGCCTTTAACAGCTGAAGCATAATCTTTGTCCTTTAAACTTTCAACAACATCAGCACCTGAGCCGATAACGTCTTTTGCGTCACCTGAAACATTTTCTACTGCAGTCTTTGCATCATCAATGTCTGCATCGAATGCAGCAAAGGAAACTGCGCTCATTGAGAAAACCATAACAAGTGAAAGTAAAACTGCTAAAAATTTTTTCATTGCTTATTCCTCCGAACTATAAAAATCAGCAACTAAAAATTAATAGAAGCAGGGATTTTCAACACCTTCAAGATACTGATCTACGTTAGCGGGAGTAAGAAGCTCGCCGTTTACATAGATATCACCAAGGAAGCAAGCCTGAGTGGTGAGATCGCTTGTGGTGTCGATGATAAGCTTACCGCCTTCGGGAAGAGTGAAGTTACCGCCACTGATGACAACAGTGTTAGGAGCATCAAGAACGATGAGATTGTTTACATCAGCTGTTAAGTCGAGAATTCTGATTTCTGCAACTGTTACTTCTGCCTGAAGGTAAACATCACCGTAGTATTCGCCGCCACCAAATGTTGTCTGGGAATCGTCTTTGAGAACGATGCCTGCGCCTTCGCCGCGAGGAGCTTCAGGTTCTGCATTTTCGTCGTCCTTACCTGCATCTTCACCGTCATTTGCAGCCTTGTCTTCATCACAGAAGGGGCAGTCAAAATCGAAAAGGTCAGCAAGAGTGTGAATAAGTGTGTGAATAGCCTTTGCAAGCTTTGCTGCAAAATCGAATACGCCATCGATAGCTGATTTGTAATCTTCAGCTTTGAGGCTGTCATAAATGTTGCCGGCTGCATCGACTGCTGCAGAAGCATCCTCTGAAACATTACCGATGGAAGCAGATACACCATCCATGTCAACAGCGGGAGCTGCTGCAAAAGCGGGAGCTGCAAGTGAAAAAGCCATCACGATTGTAAGTAATACTGCCAAGATTTTTTTCATTGTTAATTCCTCCGTTTCAATTTTAATAATTTGGCAATATTTATTATAAACCTGCTTTTTTCTCTTGTCAATAGTTTTACAGGTAGAAATCTTAATTTTCTTTAATTTCCCACTTCTGTTTTTCCCAAACAACAAAACTCCCCCGCCTGAAGCGAGGGAGTCGGATAAGCAATAATTATTCAGCTGTGTTCTTTTTGAGTGTTTCAAGCTCTGCACGAAGCTCCTTGGGAAGCTTGTCACCGAATTTGCCGTAGAATTCTTCGATGCCCTTAGCATCTTCAGCCCAGAGAGCCTTATCTACGTCAAGGATTGACTTGAGACCTTCAACAGTGATTTCGCCTTCAAGACCTTCAAGGTTGATGTCTTCGGCCTTGGGAAGGTAACCGATAGCTGTTTCTTCAGCGCCTACCTTGCCTTCACATCTGTCAATGATCCAATCAAGAACACGAAGGTTGTCACCGAAACCGGGCCACATGAAGTTGCCTTCGTCATCCTTACGGAACCAGTTAACGTTGAAGATTTTGGGAGCCTTGTCAGCATCGAGTGTTTCACCGATGTCGATCCAGTGCTGCCAGTAATCAGCCATATCATAACCGCAGAAGGGAAGCATAGCCATGGGATCACGACGAACAACACCTACTGCACCTGAAGCTGCAGCTGTGGTTTCGGAAGCCATGATTGAACCTACGAATACACCGTGGTTCCAGTCTCTTGACTGATATACGAGGGGAGCAAGCTTAGCACGGCGGCCGCCGAATACGATAGCGGAAACGGGAACACCGTTGGGGTTTTCGAACTCACTGCTGATGCAGGGGCAGTTCTTAGCGGGAGCTGTGAAACGGCTGTTGGGATGAGCACCCTTGATTTCGTCTGTTTTACCGTTCCAGGGCTTGCCTGTCCATTCCATAGCATTTTCGGGAGGATTCTTATCGAGACCTTCCCACCATACTGTATTGTCATCAAGGTTGTGAGCAACGTTTGTAAAGATAGTGCCTTTCTTTGTAGAAAGAAGAGCATTGGGGTTGGACTTCATGTTAGTACCGGGAGCAACGCCGAAGAAGCCGTTTTCAGGGTTGATAGCATAAAGTCTGCCGTCTGCACCCTTACGGATCCAGGCGATATCGTCACCTACACACCATACCTTGTAGCCCTTGTTCTTATAGCCTTCGGGAGGAATAAGCATAGCAAGGTTTGTCTTACCGCAAGCTGAGGGGAATGCAGCACAGATGTATTTAACTTCACCGTCGGGCTTTTCGATACCGAGGATGAGCATATGCTCAGCCATCCAGCCTTCTTTTCTACCCTGGTTGGAAGCGATACGGAGTGCGAAGCACTTTTTACCGAGGAGAACGTTTCCGCCGTAGCCTGAGTTAACAGAGATGATGGTGTTATCCTGGGGGAACTGGCAGATGTATCTCTTTTCTTCGTCGATGTCACAACGGCAGTGAAGACCGCGAACCCAGTCATTGCTGTCGCCGAGTGCCTCGAGAACATTGAAGCCTACTCTGGTCATGATGCACATATTGAGTACAACGTAGATGGAGTCAGTAAGTTCGATACCTGCTTTAGAGAATTCTGAACCTACGGGACCCATTGAGTAAGGGATGATGTAAGCAGTTCTGCCCTTGTAGCTGTCCTTAGCGATACCGTAAAGCATTTCGTAAGCTTCTGCGGGATCCATCCAGTTGTTTGTGGGGCCTGCTTCTTCTTTGGTTTCAGCACAGATAAATGTTCTGCCTTCTACACGGGCAACGTCATTTACTGCAGTTCTGTGAAGGTAGCAATCAGGAAGAAGTTCCTGGTTGAGTTTGATCATTTCGCCTGTAGCACAAGCCTCTGCGCGGAGAGCTTCGATCTGTTCGTCGGAACCGTCAATCCATACTACTTTGTCGGCATTTACAAGAGCAAGCTTGTCTTCAAGCCATTCAAGTATACTCTTATTGTTTGTGGGTGCATTCTGAAGCATAATAAAATTTCCTTTCACAAATGAATTTGATTTCGTAGCTTAAAATTACTCCTTGTACTCCATACTACTATTCTTAGATATTATACTGATTTTTATAACACTTTTCAAGAGTCTGAGAAAAAAATTGAAAATTTGTTATTTTGTCATAAAAACAACGGCATCCGAAGACGCCGTTGGTATATTATGTAAAATATTATCAATAATGGAGCACTCCGCACTTGCATTCCTGATTTGCTCCGAAGATTTTACTGAAGAAGGTGATAATCTTGTAAATAAACTTTGCCAGACCGTTTGTGTTATGGCAGAGACACTTACAGGTAACCTGTTCACCCTTATCGTTTATAATTTCATACTGGAAGCATCTGTTACAGATTTTCTTACCGCCCTCTTCGCCTTCCTTCTGCTCTACGAAGTTATGACCCAGTGCAGGAATAATATCCTGAGGGAAGACTGTATCACAGCCGGTGCAGAACTGATAAGGTGTAACGCCTGATTTGGTACAGGTAGCATCCACGCCGTCGATCATAACAATTATAGTGTGACTGAGCTTAGCGGTAGGAACTGTTTCGATAACTGTTCCGCAGACTCTGCAGCAGTTATCTGCCACACCGCTTTTATTACAGGTAGCGGGTTCTTTTTCTACATACTTGCCGGGAACGTGACCGCCCTTTGAAGCAAGGTCGGGAGTAAAGTTAATTGTGTACTTCTCACAGATATTACACCATGTCTGCTTGTAGCCTTCGTGTACACAGTCTCCCTTTACGTAATTTTTACCGTCCCAGGTATAGTAGGGATGCTCCATATCACCGAAGCTTCCGGTTTCGGTTACATCACCGCACATACAGGTTCTCTTGTACTTGCCGCCTTCACCGCAGGCACCTTCGGTAATTTCATAATCGACGAAGCCGTGTGTATTTTCGATAGCTACTATTTTCTCTTCGTCACAGTTAACGCATTTCACAGCCTTCTGTCCGTCAGTAAAGACAGTCTCACCGTTAATCTTTTCACACTTAGGCTCTGTGATAGTTCTCTCGAGACCCGAAAAATCGTGGGGTGCTGTGTATTCCTCTTCTATGGTATGAGTGTGGAAATTTTTACAGCGCTTGATTATCTTTACCGTATTCTGACAGGTAGCATCCGCTGGAATCTGCCAGAGGCTTTCATCTGTAAAATCGTGTCCATCCTCGTTATAGCCGCCGTTTACAGTAAAGACGGTATAACACTTATTACACTGATACTTCTTCCAGGAAAGTTTATGACAGGTACCCGGATCTGACTCAACTACTCTGTAGTTACCTTCATTGATTTCATAGTCATAGTGACAGGGAAGAGCGCGGGTAGTTACCTTTCCGCAGTATTCACAGGCTGACTTTTCGACACCCTCCACGGAGCAGTCAGACTCAGTCACTACTTCCCAGTTCACATAGTTATGCTTGGTGGGATTTATGACAAGATCCTTTGTCTCTGTTTCATTACAGCGCGAACATGTTCTTATCTGCTGACCCTGTTTGCTGCAGGTGGATTCCTCTATAACTGTCCATAAGCCGTATTTGTGGTTTTCGGGGTCCTTTTCGATAGCCTCGGTTTTAACCTCCATACACCATGTACAGTAGGTTATGAGAAGGCCTTCCTCGGTACAGGTGGGAGTTTTTCCGATTCGTGAACCCTCATAATTATGACAGGGAATAATCTCTGTTTTGCTCTCGTCCACATAATCGCAGTTCTTACATTCATATTTATAGCAGCCTTCTACAGTACAGGTCTGACTGTATTTTACCCACTCCATTTCATGCTCGATGCCTAATGTTTCACAGTCTGTAGCTGCAGATGCTGAGAAAGTGAACAGCATAAATGCCGTGATAAGACATAAAAGCATAACTGCAAGTTTTTTAGCTTTCATAATATTTACCTCCAAATCAGAAAATCATATTATCATTCATCATTATAATATCATTATTTTACCGAGCCGTCAACAGAAAAAGAAAAATTAACCTTTACTTTAATTAACTTTAACATATACCCGTAACCCCTCTTTGACGATATTTTTAATATACAATTAATATAGTATGTTTTTCCTTGACAAAAGCAGTGATTATTTAGTAGAATGAAAGCAGTATGCGGTTATCTGAACCGACCGCTAAAAAGAAAGAAGGGTGAAATAATGAAGTACAAATGGGAAAACCCGCAGATAATCAAAGAAAACAAAGAGGACGGTCACGTACTTGCCTTATGCTATGAGAAGGCTGACAGTGCCGCCAAAAGAGAAAAATCTCCTTTCAAGGTATCCCTTAACGGTACCTGGAAATTTTACTGGAGCAAGGGTGTAGGCGAGCTTCCCGAGGAATTCAAGGCAGCCGACTACGACGACAGCAAATGGGAGGACATCACCATCCCCGGTGTATGGCAGTTACAGAAGGACTACACCAAGCCCTGGTATTATGCAAACTCCTTCCCCAACTGCATCAGCATCGAAAAGAGCAAAATCCCCTCCATCGATGTGGCAGGACAGGAAATCGCTGTTCACAGAACCTCCTTCACTGTTCCCTCAGACTGGGACGGCAGACAGATTTTCCTTCACTTCGGTGCAGTAAAGGCTGGTCTTTCAGTTTATGTCAACGGAAAATATGTGGGCTACTCACAGGGCTCAAACACCCCCCACGAGTTCGACATCACTGACTATGTGACACCCGGCGAAAACAAGGTAGCCGCTGAGGTTTACCGTTATACTGACGGCACCTATCTCGAGGACCAGGATATGTGGTTCCTTTCAGGTATTTACCGTGAGGTTTACATTTACAGTGAGCCGAAGGTTGCTCTTCGCGATTTCTTCGTAAGCACTGAGCTTGTGAATAATTACACCGATGCCTATGTTAATCTCGATGTGCTTATCAAAGACTACACCGACGGCGGAAAGACAGTAGAATTCGAAGCTGCTCTTCTCACAGCGGGTATGCCTACTCTCATCGGTAAAAAGGAAATCGTTACCGTAAAGGGTGAAAATAAGCTCGACTTCAAACAGTTCATCGAAAGACCTGTTCTCTGGTCAAGTGAAAATCCCGTTCTCTATACTCTCCTTCTTAAAATCACCTGCGACGGACAGGTTACATATAAGGCAATCAGAATGGGCTTCAAGCAGGTAGAAATCAAAGGTGAAAAAATTCTCGTAAACGGCAAGCCTCTTCTCATCAGAGGTGTAAACCGTCACGATTTCGACCCCGATTACGGCTGGGCAGTTCCCGACGAAAGATATATCCAGGACCTTGATATTATGAAAAGAAATAATATCAACTCCATCCGTACCAGCCATTATCCCAATGATCCCCGTTTCTATGACCTGTGTGACGAATACGGCTTCTGGGTTATGGACGAATGCGACCTGGAAACTCACGGTGTAAGAAGAAAGAATGTTCCCGGTGATAATCCGATGTGGACAGATGCCGTAGTGGACAGAATGGAAAGAATGGTTCTCAGAGACAGAAACCACGCCTGTGTATTTATGTGGTCTCTCGGTAACGAAGCCGGTGACGGCAGCAACTTCCTTCGTATGAAGCAGGCCGCACTGAAGCTCGACACCACCCGTCAGTTCCATTATGAGGGCGACTTCGATTTCACAAAGAGTGACGTTATCAGCCGTATGTATCCCACAGAGGATCAGGTAGAAAAATTAGGTAACCGTGAGCCACTCACCATCACCTGGTTTGACAACATCGCAAACGCTCTTGCCGCCGACAGTAAGCCCATCTCAAAGGAGCTTTACACCAAGCCCGTAGTATTCTGCGAATATGCACACGCTATGGAAAACAGCCTCGGCAACTTCCGTGAATATATGGATGCCTTCGAAAAGTACGATAACCTCTGCGGCGGTTACATCTGGGACTTCGTGGATCAGGCCATCCATAAGAAAAACGAAGACGGTGAGGATATGTGGCTTTACGGTACAGACTATAATGAAAAGGATCTGTGGATAAAGCCTCCCTATAACACCTGCGCCATCACAGGCAGTAACATTTATTTCAATGCCAACGGTATTATCGCCGCTGACAGAAAAGTACACCCCTGTATCCATGAGGTAAGAAAGGTTTACTGCGAAATCGAGGTTAAGGAAATCAACCTCAAAGAAGGCAGATTCCTTCTCAAAAACAAACAGCTCTTCTCCGACCTTTCAAAGTTCGACATTAAATATGTAATCGCAGAGGACGGCAAGATAATTTCTGAGAAATGTCTTCCCCGTGACCTTTTCGAAAAGTTAGAGGGTCTTTCAGAAATGGAATTCACTCTTGACTATGCTCTTGACGAAATGCCTGCAGGCGAGGTCTTCATCACCTTCTCTTATGTGAGAAGAGAGGACTGCCGCTTCGCAAAGGCAGGCTACGAGCACGGCTTCGATCAGTTCCTTCTCAAAGCAGCCGACGAAAAGGAAGAAGTGAAATATGAAGAAAAGGTAGACATCAAGGGTACCGAAAAGAACTTCACCGTCAGCGGTAAGGATTTCGAATATACCTTCGTTAACGGTCTTCTCACCTCTCTTAAAAAGAACGGAAAGGAATATCTCCGCGGTGAGCTTCGTCCCAACTACTACAGAGCTCTTACAGATAATGATATCGACTTCTTTAATTTCGTTCCGCCTCTCATTCCCTTCCATCCCCTCTTTATGTGGAAAAAGTCGACAGACACACTTAAGACCAAGGCTACCACTGTACATCGCTACAGTCACACAGCCTACATCGAAACCAAGGTTTCAGCTCTCGGTCTTAAGGATGTTATGCTCACCTACACCGTTTATCCCGACGGTAAAATCGATGTATGTCACAAGGGTACTGCAGGAATGGATATGGTACGCTTCGGTACACTCCTTACCATGGACAGAGAATACGACCGGGTAAAATGGTACGGCAGAGGTCCTCAGGAAAATCACATTGACCGTAAGACAGGTGCCAGAATCGCCATCCACGAAATGAGCGTAACCGATATGGAGCATCACTATATGCGTCCTCAGGAAAACGGTCACAGAACTGATGTCAGAATGATGGAAGTAAAGAATAAAGAAGGTCAGGGTCTTCGCTTCACAAAGAAAGGTGAAAAGCCCTTCGCTATCAACTGCCATCACTACACCGTAAACGACCTTGACGAGGCAACACACATCCACTCACTGAAGCATAAGGACTTCACTACTGTATGTATCGACCTTATGCAGAGAGGTATCGGTGGTGACACACCCGGTAATGCCTGTCTGAGAGAGCCCTACATTATGCACAAGGGAACAACATACGAATACGGATATACTATCGAAGTAATCTGATAAAAACAGCCCGATTCTCAGGAGTCGGGCTGTTTTTGAATGCAGAATTCAGAATGCAGAACGCAGAATTGCGAGTAAGATTTCGGAAAGCAGAAAGTGATAGTCCGCCGATTTTACGATCTGTATCGTAGGGGCGACCATCGTGTCCTGTGCATAAAAATTTTTCGCTCCGCTCTAAACTTTAAAGCACATAAAAACAATACAGGTTAACCTAAGAAAAAACAATTATACAGAACGGTAGTTTCCTATCTGCGACCCTGCCACGGGTCGCCCCTTAAGAGGTACATCTGTTTTGCGCTACTGAAAGAGTAAATATGCGAAATTGTTGTTTTGAACGTGACTACCATCAACATTAACATCAAACTACTACGACAGTGGCTTATCTCCGCCAAGCTTGCGAAGGCGGCCACCGAGGAAAGTATTTTCCGAGGCAAAAAGGGCGCTTTGTTTACTTTGCCGACCGGGGCAAAGTAAAGGCCCGAGCGGCCTGAGCGTGATAACCTAAAAGCTTAATAACTGTGAATTATGCATCGTAAACATAATGGTTTCTCATCCTCACCTCGCTTCATCGTCCACAGGACGCGCTTCGGTGACGATGCAGCCTGAGCGTAAAAAGAAAAATATTTAATAACTGTAAATATTCTTGTAGTAGTTTATTGTTTATCTTTTATATTTGACATCCCCTCACTTTTTTAGTAAAATATTTTCAGAGGTGATTAATATGACAGGAAAATACACCACCGTGCTTTTCGATGCGGATAACACCCTGCTCGATTTCGATAAGGACGAAAACTGTGCCCTTAGAAAAACTATGGAGCTTTACGGTGTCCCCGTGACAGAGGAAAATATAAAAACTTATGTAGAAATAAATCAGGGAATGTGGAAGGCTATCGAAAGAGGAGAGCTGACTAAGCCTGAGCTAAAAAGGACAAGATTCAAAAAATTCTTTGAAGCCATAAATTTCCGCTGTGACACGGACCCCTTCGAGGTCAATGAAAAATATCTTTCACTTTTAGGTGAGGGAGGTAACACACTTGAGGGTGCCGCGGAGCTCTGCCGTGAGCTTAAGGAAAAGGGCTACGATCTTTACATCGTCACCAACGGAGTGGCAAACACCCAGAAGAAACGTCTTATGAAAAGCGGTCTTCTCCCCCTCTTTACTGATATTTTTGTTTCCGAAACCGTAGGACATCAGAAGCCTAAAAAGGAATATTTCGACTATGTGCTGTCACATATTAAAGAAAAAGATATTGATAAAATTATTCTTGTCGGCGACTCTCTGACCTCAGACATCAAGGGTGCTATGAATGTACATCTTAAGTGTGTATGGCTGAATCTTAAGAGTCAGGATTTACCCGAGGAGTATAAGCCTGACTATGTAATAAGCGATGTAAGAGAGGTCAGAGGAATTTTATATGAAGAATAATGAAGATAACCTTATTAAATTTAAAACCTTGGCAGACAAGATAAAAAGCATCGTAGAGTCTCCCACCGATGAAGAGGATTTCGACCTTAACGCCTTCAAGGAAAGCGGAATCACACAAACATTTATGGAAATTCTTTCGGAAAAGCTTGCCGAGCCCTCGGGACTTTTAACGGAAGAAGAGATATACGAGGAAATCGCCGATAACTTTTTACTTCTCATTGAACTGCTCGGCATAAGTGATTTCAGCTTTTTCCGCTTTAAAAATTATGACTATAACCGTGAGATAATCATCGACGGAAAAGAATATGACCTGGACGGTGAGTTCTGCCACGACGATGAGGATGCCACGGGCGCTCTCTGTGCCATCGACTGTCTGATAGCGGATTTGGATGAGGATAATGAAGAGGCTGTTCTGAAAAAGGTGGAGAGTTTAGTTAATATCCGCAACAGAAAATAAAACTGAACAAAAAAGTTAAGGTGCTGTTTGAGTGACAGCACCTTGTTTTTATTCGCCATAAGGATGATTACAAAAAAGAAAAGACACCGAAGTGTCTTAATCATCAGTTATATTAAAAAGTTCGTTAGGTGTACATTCCAATATATGACACAGCTTTTCTATAGTTTCGAGTTGAAGACCTGAAAGTGTGTTATCACAGATTTTATTAACTGTTTTATAAGTAGTCTGCATCTGCTTTACCAACCAATAACGGCTTTTATTTTTTTCGTCGAGCAGTTTCTGTACATTCATATTGATCATATTTATCACCACAGTTATTTTACCACTAATCACACAAGTATATAATCAACCTATAGGTAGTGCACCAATAGGTTGACTATTTTAAAAAAACGTGTATAATATCAACGAGGTGATATTTATGAATTCCTGTACATTTTTCGGACATCGCGACACGCCCGAGTCAGTACGCTACGATTTAAAACAAGTACTCATTGACCTTATCGAAAACAAGGGTGTAATGTGGTTTTATGTAGGTCATAACGGTAAATTCGATTCGATGGTCTTATCCGAGCTGAAGCTTTTTTCCTCTGTATATAAGCACATACGCTATTTCGTGGTAATCGAGGGTATGCCCGACAAAAAGCTGAATATAGATGCAGACGATGATAAAATCCTTTATACTGACATAATATGGGATAATGTCCCTAAAAGGTTCGAAATCGACCGCCGTAACGGATGGATGATTAATCAGTCTGAATATGTGGTAACTTATGTACGGAATACCTGGGGCGGTGCGCATAAATTTAAATCCATAGCAGAAAATAAGGGTAAAACAGTTATAAATCTGTATAACGGAGAGTAAAAAAATGAAGCACAGAAACACTCAATTTAGTGAACAGGTCCGTTAAAAACGGACAATAGAAAAAAGAGCCCTCCTATGGTAGAAT
>CALCHE010000072.1 GCA_937901145.1 uncultured Clostridia bacterium | reverse complement strand
GCCAAAGGAAAAAGTCCGAAAAGCCTTGATTTTACTAGGGTTTCGGGCTTTTTTCTTTTTTCAATTTTGCTTTTTGCAGTAACAAAAATAATCACAAATATACACAAATAATCACATTTATGGGTGTCAGAATGGGTGTCAAAGTAGTCAAAGAAAAAGCACCGAAATTAATCGGTGCCTGTAGCTAAATATTCGTTGAGTTTTGAAATGCTTTTCTTTTTGTGTTGACTGTCCAGGTGGGTGTAAATCGCAAGGGTTGTTTTTACATCGCTATGGCCCATCTGCTCTTTAGCGGTGAGAACGTCTATACCAGCTTCATACATAATGGTACAGAAGGTGTGACGGAGACAGTGAGGAGTAAAGGGTGAAATAGTTATTATATTTCCTCTCGGGTCGAATTTGTTTCTTTTTATGATACTTGTCCCATATTGAATGTTGAGGTCACATATATAACTGTCCCATAATCTTTTCCATGCTGTATCAGTCATCATCTTTCCTTGCGCCGTAGTGAGAACATAAAGGCTGTTCTTTTCGAGTGAGTCAAGATAATTAATGAGCTTATCTGGAACGGTGACGATGCGGATGCCTGCCTTCGTTTTCGGCAGCTTAATCTGACAGTTTTTGAAATCGAAGGATTTGTTGACAGTGATAGTCTTGTTTTTAAAGTCTATATCAGACCAGAGCAGAGCGGTGGCTTCACCACGTCTCAGACCTGAGTACATCATCAGCATCGCCGCAGGCTGTGCCCGGTGTTCAAATTCTTCTACCCATTGTCTTTCCTTGGGGGAGAGGGCCCGTCTTTCGTCTGTCTTGGCCTGTTTTGGTACCTTAAGGTATTTACAGGGGTTAAACTCCGAAGCTCTGTTTTCTATGGCATATTCAAACACAGAGGAAAGAACGGACATATATCGCTGTATGGTGCGCTTTGATGTGCGTTTTCCTGTTGCAGGATTGACGGAAAACAGCTCGTTAATGTATGGTTGAAGAAGTTGCTGATTAATGCTCTTTAAGGGCAAATTACCAACTTTTTCGCAAAAATAGGAAGCACGGAAACAAAAGGTATGATATTCACTTTCGGTAAGTTCTGTTTCCTTAACCTTTTTCAGCCTTTCGAGCCACTGTGAAAAGGTATCGTCAGCACTCGACAGGTCAATACCCTTGCTTATTTTAGCGCGAAGGTCAAGCTCTTTCTTTTTCAGCTCGGCAACGGATTTGGCATATAGATATTTATACTTTCCGCTTTCAGCATCGTATACCTTTGTCTGATACCTGCCGTCACTTCTTTTTTTGTACTGTGCCATAATTTCTGTCACTCCTCCTTGATTTTTAGGGCATAATATGGTAGAATGACAGAGTAATCCCGTCATTCTAATTTGTCTTGGATATGGTATTACATTTATCCTCACCGACTGGTACTCGGTGGGGAGTTTTTCTTTTTATACTTCTACAGTGATTCGTTCACTGACTTTATATTCATTATAATTTTCATCATAGAAAACTACTCTGAATTTGATAGTTTCTACATCTTCAGCTTCATCTATATCTGTTCCGCTCTGGAAGATAATAAAAGGCTGACTTGAAGATTCGGAAGGGTGAATTGTTATTGGTAAACCTGTGCCCGTTTGCATTGCGTTTCCGTTGATTGATACATCTTTAAGCATAACGGTTACAGTTTGGTCTGTAATGTTGTCTATTTTTAATGATAAGTACAAACAGCCTTCTATACCATATTGCTTTTCGATTTTTTTATATTCAACCTTCATATTGTTGTCTTCATAAGTAATAGGTTTTTCATTGACTGTTTCACTTGTAGTCGTGTCATTCTCGTCAGGTTTTTCGGGAGTGTCCGAACCGGAAGAGAAGAAGAGAAAAGACGCAATTAGTGAAATTATGATAATAAGACCTATTTTGCTTTTCTTTGTTTTCTGTTTATGTTTCATTGTTTATGCTTCCTTTAAATTTATTTAGCAAGCTCAACATAAAGAGCATCGAGTGAAGGAATAGTTATCTGTTCGCCGAAGATAGATGTATATGATTCGGAACCCTGACAGACACCGTAAAGGTTAACTATATCTTCTTCAAGAATTTTGTCAGCGCCTTCGGGAATTTCAAAGGTTACATAGATTGTGTCGCTGTAATAACCGTATTCGTCAACGGTTACATTTACTCGAGCATAATAATTTGTGCCATAGCTCTGTTCGCATTGGATAACTTCACCTTTAAACTTAAGGTTTTGACCTTTGTAGTTGTCAGGATTTCTTGCGAGGTCTTCATAAGCAACTTCGGTACAGGATTTCTTAAAATCCTTCTTTGAAATGATTGTTTCTCCCTGGACTACATCACCGTCAGCGTTTGTTGATAATGTAGATGTGCCGTCATCGTCTCCGCTCATCATAATAGCGAAGAAAGCCACAATAACTACAAGAAGAATAATAAGGAATTTACGGCCTTTCTTCTTTTTCTTGGGCTTTTCTGCAGGTGCCGTTGTAACCTGCGTTTCAAACGGTGTACCGCAGTTTGTGCAATTTACAGCGGTATCTTCGTGTTGTGTTCCACATTTTTGACAGAATTTCATTTTTCATGTCTCCTTTGTATTTTATTTGGGTAGAAGTGGATATAACTACCCTTATTTATATAGTTACGAAAAACATAAAAAGTAACAGAAAAAATTAAAATTTTGCTCTTAACTCTACTACTTTACCTATTATCTGCACAGGTAATTTTTCAACCTGTTCCTTTGAATAATAGAACGGCTCATAAGACGGATTAGTGGAAATAAGAGTAACACCGTTTTCATTCATATAGAATTTCTTTACGGTGGCATCGTTTCCGTTAACAAGGACAACAGCAAGCTCACCGTTTTCTACTATGTCCTGTTTGCGGACTATAACAACATCACCTTCGGTTATACGAGGCTCCATACTGTCGCCTTTGATAGAAAGAGCGAAATGTTCGCCTTTAGAAGCCATATCCATAGAGATTTCTTCATAATCAAGAATATCCTCGACAGCTTCAATAGGAATACCGGCACGAACATAGCCGAGAACGGGAATTGTTATACCTTTTTTATTGTGTTTGACTATTCCATCACCGTTTAAGAAATCGATAGACACATCAAAAACTTTCGCAAGACAGGAGATAGTATATAAAACAGGTGTCTGATATCCTGTTTCCCATTTACTTATCATTACTCTGTCTATTTTTAATCCAAATTCTTTGTTGAGAATATCTGCAAGCTGGTCTTGTCTCCAGCCGTTTTCTTTTCTTAATTTTCTTATTTTTTCGCCGAGCATATTATTCACCTCGATATGATAATAGCACAAGTGTTTTGAAAAAGCAACATTTTTTTGAAAATTACAACAAAAAGTGTTGACAAAGACACAAAAAGGTGATAGTATAAATGTGTCGATAGCGACACAAAGAAAGTGAGGTGATTATATGTCAATGAAAAAAAGAGTTAAAAAGCACCCTCAGTATTATGCTCTTAAGGCGTATCAGCTGTTGGAAAAAATCACAGATGATGCTATGGCTGACTTTTTAGGTATAACTAAAAGAACTTACACAGATAAGGTAAATGGCTACGCAGACTTTACCCCTGCAGAAGCTGTAGCTATATCTAATTATCTCAAAAGGTCGCAGGATGAAATTTTTTTAACATAAATTGTGTCGATAACGACACTTACACCCAACCACAGGAAAACAGCGAAAGGGGGGAGAAGGGTGAAAAATAAAAAGCAACTCAGCGAAGAAGAGTTTAACGAAAAAATAGACCGACAAAACGATAGAGTTTGTGGTCTGCTGATAAATATTGTTGTTAGTATGATTGTTTCTATGTTTATATGTATTCTTGCGTTAAAAGGGGGTTAATTGAAATAATTTGCGATAACCATTGTAATCAATGAGGTTGCAAGAGATACAAAAAAGGGAAAGACAACCGAACGGTTTAAAAATTTAATTAAATCCTGTCGGTCTAAATCTTTGTAGTTGATGCCTTTTTCAAGAACTTTTACAGCGGTGTTGTATCCACCGAGTGTTACAAAACCTTCTTTTTCTAAAGTTTCACAAACGGCTAAAATTTTGCCATCGCTAAAAGGCAGTTTTTCAGCAAGGTAGCTTATTTCAAAGAATGCGCCTTCTAAATTAGACGGATTATTATTCATAAAATCAAGAACTTTTTTAGAATCTTTTGTAAGCATAAAAATACTCCTTTAACAGTCATTAAAGAAATTTTACAAGAACATTTGCATTTTGTCAAATCAATAAAAAAGGCAGGTGAAAACAGATGCTTTTATCCTCAATAGAAAAGGACAGTACCCAAATAAAAATTGTAATCAACAAAGGCAAAGCTAAGGGAAAACAGCGTTGCAAGGCAGTAATAAGGATAAACGAAGATATTTATGATGAACTTTATGAACTGTCAACGATATCGGGGTTATCGATTTGCGAGCTTGCTTCCGAAATGCTCCGCTTTGCAAATGAAAAGATTACGGTAATCGAGAGGGAAAACAATATTAAGTTTGAACGAAAATAAAAAACTCTTGCCAAAGCCACCAAGCACCGCAAGAGTTTAAGAAAACACCAAATCAAGAAAGAATTGGTAATTTCATTATAACCTAACCGTTCTTTCTTGTCAAGAAAGGAAGAAAATCAATGCGTAAAAAAGTTACATATTACAGAGATTGGGAACAGATGCCGCTGTCTTTGACAGTGAGAGAGGTTGCCGTCATTATGCAAACAAGTGAGCAGTGCATAAGAAAGCATGCACGAGAGGGAAATATTCCCGCTAATAAGTTCGGCAAGAGCTGGCGGTTTGACCGTTCGGTAATTCAGAGCGTAGTGGAAAGGGGAGCAGTGATATGAGTTTTGGCGCTTTTGCATTCATATATTTCTCTCTTGCCTTTATCCTTTTTATTTTGATTCTATTCGAGAAGAAGTTTATCGAACTCGAAGATAAGCACAAAAAGGCAAGAATGGCAAAAATAAAAGACCTTGAAAAGATTATTGCTACTCAGGATAAGGTTATAGACCTGCAGCACAATAAAATCAGAGAGTACGGAAAAGAGCTCAGCAAACAGAAGATGCTAAACAGCATCGACCGTGAGACACTTCGTCAGGAGAGGATGCGGAGAGATAAGGAGCGTTAAATGGCAAGAACACTTTCTACTTATGATTTTTTACTTGATAAAGTATCTTTTGACGATTGGCAAAGTGAACAATACGCACATCCGGTTTCAAAAGAGCAAATAGAGGATTTTACAGCACTTGTGAAAAGAGCTATACATAATGAACTGTCAGATGAGATTTTTGATGTTATACAGCTCTTTTATTATGAAAACTATTCTCAAACACAGATTGCTATTTCGCTTGGTATAGATGTTTCAACTGTTCACAAGAGAATAAAAAAAGCAGAAAAAATACTTTTTGAGAAATTGAAGTATGCTGCTGAATACCGTTACGGTCTGATGATAGTGCCACCAAGAGCAGGCGAGGGACAGACTGGTGGAGTACCTGGAAGGGCGGTGTGAGTGTGGAG
>CALCHE010000071.1 GCA_937901145.1 uncultured Clostridia bacterium | reverse complement strand
TCACCCTTTTCTGCCTCTATTATACCATTTTTATTGGCTTTTGTACAGAAAAAAACAAAGCTCACTCCTTTGGGAATGAACTTTGTCATCAGTCTGAAGGCTGTTTTATAACAGCCTTTTAAAATTTTTCAGATGTTTTCTTCGATAACCATAGTTTCGATGAGTTTGTTGAGCTTATTTCTGACTTTTTTCATACGCATATCCTGCAGTACCTCTGAGCGGTATGTCATAAAGGCATCTTCATCGTCGGTGGCTATGGTCTGTCTTTCTATCACATAAATGCTGTCGCCTGATTTTACGGCCCTGGCTTTGCCGTGGCTGACGGAGCTTACTGCCGAGAAAAAGTCGTCGTCGTACATGGGGTCTCCCTCTTTGGTGAGAAGCACGGACAGGGGAGAGGTGACGATGATTCCCAGAGAGTCATTGTATTGGATATTGAGCTCGTCAATTGTTGCGGTGCCGTCGTTTATGCTTTTGGCCATAGATGAGAAAAGCTTTTCGGTTTCCTTGATTTCTTTTTCCGTAAGAGGTACCGTTTCGCCTTTGTCATTTGTTCTGGTGAGAGAGCCTTCGATTGCCTTGAAGCCCACATACATATCGACGAATCTTTCCTTAAGGTCTATTTCCTTTACAGGGTCTTTGCCGTTTACGCCGTAAAAATGGTCCAGAAGCTGAAGCATACGGCTTTCGTGTGTCTGTATTTCCGTAATGTCCTGTTTGGATACGCCTATACTATTATAATAGTCGGAGAAAAGACTCCAGAGGTTTTCCGTGTTTTCCACAGCCAGACGCTTGAACTCGTTTCCTAAGGTGATGCCTTCGTTTTCCATGAGCTTTTTCGCGGCAAGATATTCACTGCAGCACTGCTTTACAGCGGCACTGATGGCTGCGGTGTCGTTTTCGCTGACGGAATAGCTTTCAGGTGAAGAGGTTACCTTTTCCTTATAATAATTGTAAACACCCTGAGTTACGGTATGACCCTCGAAGGTAAATGGATTTTTCTTTTTACCGCAGGCGGTAAGGGTAAAGAAAACCGCTATAACAGAAAGAATGGCAATAAGCTTTTTCATATCGGGTTCAGCCTTTCAGAATACTTTTTGGTTATTATACACTATTTTTGTCCTCTTGTCTACCGAATATTTTAAGTTAAAACTATTGACTTTATCTTGCTTTACTGATATAATTCTTAACTGTCGCAGTATGCAAAGGCATATTATGACATTCCTTGCTCCGGATAAAAGACGGGGCCAGAGACCATAAGGAGGTAAAAAGACATGAACAAATATGAGACTATGTTCGTATTTTCTACTGCAAAGGGTGAAGAAGGCGTAAGTGCACTTACTGAAAAGTTCAAAGCACTCGTTGAAGCAAACGGCACTCTCGTTTCTGCTGAAGCTTTCGGCAGCAACGGCGGCGTTCGCACACTTGCTTACGAAATCAATGACGAAACACAGGGCGCATACATGCTCTTCAACTACGAAGGTGCTACTACTCTTCCTGCTGAAATCGAGCGTATTGCCGGTATCACAGATGGCGTTCTCCGTGTTCTCACTGTAAGAAAGTAAGGAGGAGCACTCATGCTTAACTGCGTAACACTTATGGGTCGCCTCGTAGCTGACCCTGAACTTCGCACCACTACTACAGGAAAGAGCGTATGTACTTTCCGTATTGCCGTCGATCGTTCATTCCAGAAACCCGGAGAACAGAGACAGGCAGACTTCATCACCATCGTAGCTTGGGAAAGCACAGGCAACTTTGTAAGCAGATACTTCACAAAGGGTTCTATGATCGCTGTTCAGGGCTCTATCCAGACCCGTAACTATCAGGACAGCAACGGTAATAACAGAACTGCTTTCGAGGTTCTCGCCAGAGAAGTAAGCTTCTGCGGTTCAAAGGCTGAAACAGGAACACAGGCTCCTGCAGTATCTGCAGCTGCTCCTGCTCCCGCTTATCAGACTGCCGTTCCCTCAGATTTCGAAGAAATCACAGACGATGATGATTTACCCTTTTAATCTAAACTAAGACAGGAGGAAAATACTCATGGCATACGAAAAAGGCGCTAATCGCCCCAACAGAAAGTCACGCAAAAAGGTTTGTGCATTCTGCGTAGATAAGGTTGAAGAAATCGACTACAAGGATGTTCAGAAGCTCCGTAAGTTCACATCTGACAGAGCTAAGATCCTTCCCCGCAGAGTAACAGGTACCTGTGCTCGTCATCAGCGTGAACTCACCACAGCTATCAAGCGTGCACGTCAGGTAGCACTTATGGCTTACACAGCTGACTAATTTTAAAAAGTAAAGACGGTATGACCGAAAGGTTGTACCGTTTTCTTTTTGTAAAAAACTATTGCAAAAAGAGAGTAAATGAGTTAAAATCATAATAACTTTATAATGAAAGGAAGACACTTTCTGTGTCAGGCTTTTTAAGATGAATATTATCGTTGCAGGTTGCGGAAAAATCGGTACGGCGGTCGTGTCTGCTCTGGTTAGTGAGGGACACGATGTTACAGCTATGGACGAAAATCCGGATGTTATAAATGAAATAACAAATGTTTATGATGTAATGGGTATTTGCGGCAACAGTGCCGACTGCGAAACACTGGAGGAAGCAGGTATAGACAGCTGTGATGTTTTCGTGGCTGTTACAGGCTCGGACGAGCTTAATATGCTTTCCTGCTTCATCGCTAAAAAAATGGGCGCAAAGCATACAGTAGCCAGAATCAGAAACCCCGAATACAATGACCGTTCGCTTTCATTTATGCGCCATCAGCTGGAGCTGTCCATGTCTATGAACCCTGAGCTTTTAATGGCACAGGAGCTCCATAATCTTCTGAAGATTCCTTCTGCATATAAGGTGGAATATTTTTCCAGAAGAAATCTGGAGATGATAGAGGTAAGACTTAAAAAGGACTCCGCACTCATCGGTAAAAAAATCAGTAAAATCCGTGACAGAGAAAAGCAGCATTTCCTTATCGGTGCAGTTTTAAGAAATAATGAGCTTCACATTCCCGACGGTAACTTCGAGCTCCGTGAGGGTGATGTGGTGAGCATAGTCGCTTCTCCTTCCGATATGCAGAAGCTTCTTAAAAGTCTCGATATGATTAAAAAGGCAGTTAAGGATGTAATGATTCTCGGTGGCAGCAAAACTGCCTACTATCTTGCCAAAATCCTTTCTACCACAGGTACTAATGTTAAAATCATCGAAAAAAACAGAGAACGCTGTGTAGAGCTCGGTGAAATTCTGCCGAAGGCTGTTATAATTTGCGGAGATGGCTCCCATCACGATATTCTTATGGAGGAGGGACTTCGTTCTATTGATGCTTTTGTGGCACTGACGGGTATGGACGAAGAGAATATTCTCACCTCTCTTTTCGCAGGCGAGTTCAATGTGCCTAAGGTTATTACCAAAATAAACAGCGGTGAGCTTACAAAGATGGCTGAAAAGTTAGGTCTTGACAGCGTGGTTTCCACTAAAACCATTACTGCTGATATTATGATCCGTTATTGCCGTGCGGTGGAGAACTCTATGGGCAGTAATATCGAAACCCTTTATAAGTTTATGGATGGCAAGGCTGAAGCTATCGAGTTCAATGTTAAACAGGGTTCAAAGCTTATCGGTGTACCTATCAAGGAGCTTTCCATAAAGCAGGGTGTTCTTATTGCAGGTATTATCCGTGAAAGAAAAACTGCCATTATTCCCACCGGTGATGACATCGTGAACAAGGGAGACAGAGTAATTGTTCTTTCTTCAGCGACACACAGACTCGGTGATTTGTCGGATATTTTGAGATAAGGTTCGGTAAATAAAATGAACAGACGTATGGTTTTATATGTGGTCGGTAAGGTGGTAATGGTAGAGGGCGGACTGATGCTTTTACCTCTTATCACTGCACTTCTTTACAGAGAAGCGGTGGCTGCCAGTATCGCTGCTTCCATCGCCGTGGCTCTGGTTTCGGGATTTCTTATTACTAAAATTTCCAGACCGGGCTTAAAGACGATTTATGCTAAGGAAGGCTTTGTTATAACTGCTCTTTCCTGGTTTGCTCTTTCTGCTGTGGGTGCTCTGCCATTTTTTTTCAGCAGAGAAATACCCTCATATATTGATGCTTTTTTCGAAACGGTAAGCGGTCTTACCACGACGGGTGCATCTATTCTCACTGATGTGGAGAGTATGAGCAAGGGACTTCTGATGTGGCGCTCCTTTACCCATTGGGTAGGCGGTATGGGCGTGCTTGTGTTTATGATGGCGATCATACCGTCGATTTCTGACAGATCAATTCATCTTCTGCGCGCTGAGGTTCCCGGTCCCGTAGTAGGCAAGCTGGTGCCTAAAATAAGACAGACCAGCCGTATACTTTATGTTATTTATATCGCTATTACGCTTATTGAAGTTGTCTTTCTTCTTTTCGGAGGAATGAGCTTATTTGAGTCTTTGATTCATGCTTTCGGTACGGCAGGTACCGGTGGTTTCGGTATCAAAGCCACAGGTATAGGCGGATATTCTCCCTATATTCAGTGGGTAATCACCGTATTTATGCTGATTTTCGGTGTAAACTTTAACCTTTACTATCTTCTGCTTCTTAAAAAGATAAAATCTGTTTTTAAAAGCTCTGAGCTCTGGGTATATGTTTCTATTGTGGCAGTTTCGGTTATTCTTATCTGCTTTAATATCGCACCGCTTTATGAAACCTTATCCGAAACAGTGAGACATTCCTTCTTCCAGGTTTCATCAATTATTACCACTACAGGGTATGCTACGGCAGATTTTAATCTTTGGCCGAATTTCTCGAAGCTTATCCTTCTTCTGCTTATGTTTATCGGTGGCTGCGCAGGCTCTACTGCAGGCGGTATCAAGGTAGCAAGAGTGGTAATGCTTTATAAAATCATAAAAACAGAGCTTCAGAGAATGCTACATCCGAGAAGTGTCAAGGTGAGCCGCTTTGAGGGGAAATGTCTTGACAGCAGTACGCTTTCATCCGTAAATTCTTATCTTGCTGTTTACACTATGCTTTTCTGTGTGTTCGTGTTCATAATCGGCTTTAACGGCTTTGATATTGAAACTACCGTTTCGGCGGTTTCTGCCTGCTTCAATAATATAGGTCCCGCTTTCGGTATAGCAGGACCTGTAGGTAGCTATGCGTCCTTTTCTGTTTTTTCGAAAATAGTGCTTTCTATGGCTATGCTTTTCGGAAGACTCGAAATTTATCCCATAATTCTCACTCTTTCTGCATCCACATGGGCCAAAAAATAAAGGTGTCTTAAATGAAAAAAAACAAAAAGATTTCTCTTTCCACTACGCATATTATAATGCTCAGCTTTCTTTGTGCCATCGCTGTGGGCAGTGTTCTTCTTTCTTTGCCCCTGAGCAGTGCCACAGGTAAGGGTGTGCCCTATATTGATGCGCTTTTTACCGCCGTTACTTCCACCTGTGTAACCGGACTTGTTACCGTAACGACGGCAGAAACCTGGAGTATTTTCGGGCAGGCTGTAATCCTTCTGCTTATACAGGCGGGCGGGTTGGGTATAATCACGGTGCTGTCAGGTATTATGCTTTTGCTGAATAAAAAATTAGGTCTCAGTGACAGTGTGCTTATTCAGGATTCTTTCAATCTGAACACCCTGTCGGGACTTTCCGGCTTCGTTAAAAAAGTTTTCAAGGGCACATTAATTGTTGAGGCGGCAGGCGCACTTTTATATATGACTGTTTTTGTTCCCGAATTCGGTGTGAGAGGTATATGGATTTCTCTTTTCAATTCTGTCTCAGCCTTCTGTAATGCAGGTATCGATATTATAGGAAGTGACAGCCTCTGTTCCTATGTGAAAAATCCTATTATTAATTTTGTCACCTGTGCACTTATTATTCTGGGTGGTATCGGTTATATAGTGTGGTGGGATGTTATCCGTGTTATGAAAAAGTATAGAAGAAACAGACCTTTCCGTTTCCTTACCTTGCAGAGTAAAATAGCCATCGTTTCTACTGCTATTCTTATATTCGGTGGTGCAGTACTTGTGTTTATCTTTGAATACGGTAACCCTTCCACGGTGGGAGAGTATAATATATTTGAAAAAATTCAGTTTTCTTTATTCCAGTCCGTTACTACGAGAACGGCAGGCTTTGCCACGGTGCCTCAGGAAAATCTGACATCCTCTGCGGCTCTTGTCTGCCTGATACTGATGTTTATCGGTGGTTCGCCTGTAGGTACTGCCGGTGGGATTAAGACCGTAACCTTTGCTGTTCTGGCGGTTACCGCTCTTTCGGCAATAAAAAATAAAAACAACACGGAGCTTTTCTCACGTGCCATTTCATTTCAAACTGTCAGAAAGGCTCTTTCCGTGGTTCTGATGTCCTTCGGGACAATGGCTTTTTCCACGGTGCTTCTTTCGGCAGTTACAGGAGCTGATACTCTTGATGTGATTTACGAAACGGTAAGTGCCACAGCTACGGTAGGTCTTACGAGAAACCTTACCGGTACTTTAGATGCGGCGGGTAAGATTATAATTATGATTACTATGTATCTTGGCAGAGTTGGACCCATTTCACTGGTCGTAGCCTTTAATTCAAGAAAAGAAAACCTTAACACAGTCAGATGTCCCGTAGAGAAAATCAGTGTAGGTTAATCCGGGTATCCTGAAAGGAGAAAAAATTATGAGTATACACAAAACCTATGCAGTTTTAGGCCTGGGAAGATACGGCAGAGCTGTAGCGGAAGAGCTTATCAAAAGCGGAGCTGAGGTTCTGGCTGTTGATGAGAATATGGAGGTAGTGGAATCTCTTTCGTCCGTTTTACCTCTGTGTAAATGTGCTGATATTACCGATGTTGATGCTTTTGAACAGTTGGGAATTGCTGATATTGACACGATAGTTATCGCTATGTCAAACAGACTTGAAGCCACGGTTATGGCTATCACTCTCTGTAAGGAAGCGGGAGTGAAGGAGGTTATCGTAAAATGCAGCACGGAAATGCACCGCAAAATTTTTCTCCGTGTGGGAGCAGATAAGGTTATCTTCCCCGAAAAGGAGTCAGGCATAAGGCTTGCGAGAAACCTTCTCTCATCAGGCTTCGCGGAAATGATGGAGCTTTCTGATAATATTTCCATGATAGAAATGAATGTCAGAGATGAATGGGTAGGAAAAAATCTTATAGAGCTTGACCTGAGACGCAAATACTCTATAAATGTGGTTGCAGTAAAAAAGGGTGACAGAGTCAGCTCGGAAATCGAGCCTGCCGAACCGTTGGAAAAGGGTACAAAGCTGATTGTTTTTGCGAATGTTCAGAAAATTAAAAAGCTAAGATAAAAAATAAAGGGGCATCCTGTGACGGGATACCCCTTTAAATATTACTTTTCAGCTGTCAGATTATACACTTCACTTTCGATAAGTGCTGTCACCTCGTCCACATCGAACACGATGCCTTTAGACAGAAGAAAAGAGACGACATATTCCTTTTTCTGCTGTCCTGTTTTACTGCCGTAGAGCTGTTCTGCGGCGGTTACGGCGATTTTCACCCACTGCTTCAGTGCGGTCATTTGCTCAGCTGTAAGCTTTTCTCTGAGATACTGCGTGAGCTTCGGAATGACAAAAAGGGTAATGAGTGCGGAGATAAGAGTAATGAGGGCTTCTATAACAGGTGTTAAGTCGATGTTTTTCATAAAATCAGCATCCTTTCTTTATTTGTGATATGCTTCGAGGTCGTCAATGCGATGGTTGATAACCTTGAATTTTTCTTTTTCTACTTCCTGCTCTTCCTCGATTTTGTATGTACGCTCGACCAGGTTGTTATGCTTTTCAACCTTCTTTTCCAGCTGCTCGATGCGGTACACCGTGAGTCTGTTCGAGGCAAGAACACCGATAAGACTGCCGCCAAGAGTGCCGAAAAGACTTATGACGGCCACAATGATAGCTTCACTCATCCCTTCACCTTCTTACAGTAGTCGAGACAAATCCAGCGGTATTTACCGATTCTGCCCCAGTCACTCTTGATTTTATCCACGGTGAGCTTCTGACCGAGAAGTACGGCACCGACCTTTTCAGAATCGGCATCTGCACTTTTGCGCACGTTAAGCACTGCAGTATTGACCTTGTAGGTGCCTGTGGTGTATGTAGGCATTTTTTTGAATGAAAGACCCTTGGTGCTGAGAATGTCAGTGAAGCTCTCATCGATATAGAAAAGCTCCTCAG
>CALCHE010000070.1 GCA_937901145.1 uncultured Clostridia bacterium | reverse complement strand
TAAGCTTAACGGCATCCATATTTATGCCTGCCTTGGTACTGGCAACGGAAACGGATGAACAAACTCTCTCCGTCTCAGCCAAAGCAGAGGGAATGGAGTTAATGAGATTAACATCTGCATTGGTCATACCCTTATGCACCAGAGCAGAAAAGCCTCCGATGAAGTTAACTCCGCAGGTTTTGGCAGCTCTGTCTAAAGCTTTGGCGATAGGTGTGTAGTCTGTCTCTTTACAGGCAGCAGCAACAAGAGAAATGGGAGTGACGGAAATTCTCTTATTAACGATGGGAATACCGAATTCCTTCTCTATGTCCTCACCTGTTTTTACCAGATCTTTGGCAAGGGTAGTAATTTTGTTATATATTTTTTCTGCCGTCACCTCGACACTGTCACTGCAGCAGTCCAGAAGTGAAATACCCATTGTAATTGTTCTGACATCCAGATGCTGATTGTCAATCATATCAATGGTGGCTAAAATCTCTTTCTGATTATGCATTTAGAGAACCTCCTTAAATTCTGTGCATACGGTCGAAGATATCTTCTCTCTGCACACGGATGATAAGTCCCATTTCCTTACCCTTGGCGTCAAGACTGTCACTTACCTCGGCAAAGGATTTTTCACAGCCTGAAAGGTCGATAAGCATAGTCATAGTAAAGAAATCCTGCATAACAGTCTGGCTGATATCGAGAATATTGATGTTGCTTTCGGAAAGAAGCACACATACGCCTGCGATAATACCCGGGCGGTCTTTACCTGTTACTGTAATAATTGCTCTCATAATTAATACCTCTTTTACATTTAAAAATAATTATACATAATATATTTTAAACATTATGAAGGAAATGTCAAGGACTTTTGAAGTCTAAATGAAGAACATCAGAATATAAACAGTGCCTTTTATACCGTTTTTATGAAAACATATTGACCTTTATCGTCTGTCTTGCTAAAATGAGAAAAAAAACCGAGGAGAAAACATTATGCTTAAGAAAGACACCTTCGCTCCCCGTCCGCCTATGGGCTGGAACAGCTGGGACTGCTACGGGGCAGCGGTCAACGAAGAACAGCTTTTGGGTAATGCACAGTATGTGGCAGATAATCTCAAAGACTACGGCTGGGAATACATCACCTGTGACATTCAGTGGTATGAGCCGAAGGCTGTGAGCAATTTCTATAATAATTTTACTGAGCTGTGTATGGATGAATACAGCCGTCTTATCCCCGCTGAAAACCGCTTTCCTTCGAGTGCAGACGGTGTAGGATTCCGAGCTATAGCTGATAAAATCCACGATATGGGACTTAAGTTCGGTATACATATTATGAGAGGTATTCCACGTCAGGCTGTCCATCAGAACACAGCCTTAAGGGGTACCGACATCAGGGCAAGAGAAATCGCTCAGGGATTTTCTCTGTGTCTTTGGAACACGGATATGTACGGTGTACGCACCTGTGAGGCAGGTCAGAAATATTACGACAGCCTCTTCGAGCTTTACGCCTCCTGGGGTGTGGATTTCGTAAAGGTGGATGACATAGCAAACACTGAATTCAAGCCTCACGACCCCTACAGTGCGAGAGAAGAAATCGAAATGATAAGAAAGGCCATCGACAAATGCGGCAGACCTATGGTGCTCTCACTTTCCCCCGGACCTGCAGTTATCAGCGAAGCCTTCCACCTTTCTCAGAATGCAAATATGTGGAGAATGACAGGCGATTTCTGGGATCACTGGGATAAGCTTTATTCCATGTTCGAGAGATGCGAAAAGTGGGCTCCTCACGTAAAGGAAGGCTGCTGGCCCGACTGCGATATGCTCCCCTTAGGTAAGATAAGCAAAAACTGCTCCTGTCTCGGAGACAGAGACAGATACACTAATTTCACCCCCGACGAGCAGAGAACTATGCTTACACTGTGGTCTGTCTTCCGCTCCCCTCTCATTTTAGGCGGTGAATTACGGGAAAACAGACCCGAGGACTTAGAGGTTATCACAAACAGAGACATACTCGAAATAAATCAGTATTCCACCGATAATAAGCAGCTTCTCAGAAACAGAAATGAAGCTGTCTGGTACTGCAAGGACAAAAACGGAAACGATGTGGTGGCACTGTTTAATCTCACTAATGAAGACAGAGAAATCAGCTTAGATCTCAAATTCTTCGGAATTAACGGATGCTTTGATGCCCGGGAGCTGTGGACGAAGGAAAAAGAAAGCTTCGAAGATGTTATCAGCTGCAGTGTGAAGGCACACGGAGTTAAGATTTACAGATTTAAATAAGATGAAAGAGCAACCTCACTAAGAAGTTGCTCTTGATTTTTTATTCTCTTTTAGGGAACTACATTAAGTCTGAATGAGTCGGTCTTTCTGCCGTCCTCAGTTCTTACCTGAATATAGGTCAGACCTTCCTTCAGAGTCACTACTCTGCCATTAGCTGAAACAGTGGCAACCTCAGGGTTGGTGGAGGTCCATATAAGCCTTTTATTGCTAGCATTTTCAGGCTCTACAGTAGCGATCAGATTAAACACTGCACCCACATTTGCTTCGTCACCTGTTTTGCCGTTTTCGAGAGTAACACCTGTCACTTTTATGCCCTTTGTAACTTTCACGGTACAGCTTGCCTTGTAGCCACCGTCGGAAGCGGTACAGGTAATAACTGCAGTACCCTCTCTGAGTGCTTTTACCACACCGTCGGTGCCGACTGTAACTATTTTTGTATCGGAGGATGTCCATGTTACCTTGCTGTCCGAAGGTTTAGCAGGTGTAAACTTCGGAGCAAGCGTTACAGTTCCGCCTGTATATACTGAGGCTGAGTTTTTGTTAAGTTTGAGTGCCGTTACAGAAACCTTTTCAACCTTGACTCTGCAGGAAGCTATATACTTTCCGTCAACAGATGTGGCTGTTATGGTTGCATCCTTTCCGAGCTTAAGACCTGTAACCTTACCCTTTGAATTTACCTTGACAAACTCAGGATGGCTTGATTTCCATTTTATCTTTTTATTGGTTGCATTGGTCGGTGAGATAAGTGCTTTAAGCTGAAGACTTCCGTTATGCTTTACGGTATATGTCTTCTCTGCAAAGAGAACCTTTTTAACCTTTACCTTTTTAACCTTTACGGTGCATTTTACTGTCTTGCCTGTTTCCTTGCTCTTACAGGTGACAGTAACAGTACCGGGCTTTACAGCCTTTACCACGCCCTTTGAGGATACGGTGGCGATATCTGTATTACTTGATTTCCATGTAACATTTTTATTTGATGCATTTGACGGTGAGAAGACAGCCTTCAGAGTGTAGCTCTTTCCGTCGTTTATGGTTACTTTGCTTTTATTAAGCTTAAAGGATTTAAGCTTGACGAATTTCTTTACGGTAACGGTACAGGTTGCCTTGTATCCGCCGCTTTTTGTCTTTACGGTGATAACAGTTTTACCGGGCTTTTTGGCGGTGATTTTACCGCTTTTGGAAACTGTGGCTACACTCTTGTTTGAGGATGACCAGGTAACCTTCTGATTGGTTGCATTTGCAGGTAAAACCTCAGCCTTGAGAGTCTTTGTAGCTGAAACATAAAGGGTGAGCTTCTTTGTGGGCAGCTCTACACCCTTAGTTTTTATGGTCACATTAACGATGCAGGAAGCAGTAACCTTCGGATTATCCACAGATTTACAGGTAATTACTGCAGTACCTGTTTTCAGAGCCGTAACCTTACCGTTTTTATCTACCTTAGCGATTTTTTTATTCGAGGAAGACCAGGTAACATCGGTAAAGGTAGCATTTGAGGGATTCATAGTAGGAATCAAAGTGAAGGATGTACCCACATTTCTGGTTCTTTCATCATAATTAAGGTAAATAGCCTGAACCTGTATCTTTTTATTTACCGTTATTTTAAAGGTAGCCTTTATGTTCGAATCAAAGGATGATGCCGCTGTGATAACAGCAGTACCTCTGCCTGTGGCGGTAACTAAACCGTTAGCATTTACTGTAGCTACCTTTTCGTTAGATGAAGACCAGACGACACCTTTAAAATCAGTATCTGCGGGAGAAACAGTAGCTGTAAGCTGTTTGGTTTTAGTAGAATAGAGAGGTGCGCTGTCACCTGTTATTTTAACTGATGAGGGTTTGACCTTAACCGTTACCTTACAGGTAGCTGTGTAGCCCTGTCCGCTGTAGCCCTTATCGACGGTTTTTACAGTAATAACTGCAGTACCTCTGCTCACTGCGTAAAGCTTACCTTTAGCGTCGACTTTTACCACAGAGTCATCGGAGGTAGACCAGGTCACTGCCTGATTTACGAAATCTGCAGGCATAACCTTAGCTGTAAGAGTTTTGTAATCGCCCTTGTAAATAGTGATGTCTGATTCGGAAATGCCTACACCCATAGTTCTCGGATTTATGCCGAGATAATCGAGTGGGAAGCTTTCCGCCCATTTTCTCTGAAGCATATCCGACGGATGAAGACCGTCAGTGGTGTACTCGGGAAGAAGAGCCGATGTGTTCAGAGGATTCTTTGACATCTCATAATAGTCCACATAACCGTCGTGAAGAGATGTATTTTCGAGCCAGGCATTTACGTCGAGAGCGATCTGCCAGTCATCCAGTCTTTCGAAGGGGCCTCTGTCGTACTGAGGTCCGATGCTGAGTGCCGCACCGCTGTAGCCGCCCCAGGGAGTAATACCTGTAACGATTACCTTAATACCGTTTTTATGACAGAAATCGAAGACCTTTTTATAACCTTCGATAAGCTCGTATGCAGTAGGCTGCTCGACGTCCTTAATGTTACTGCATACAGGATGGATAATATCATTAGCACCTGTTTTGAGGATTACATATTTGACATTTGCTGAATTTTTACCGTCAAGACCGATAATATCCTTTTTCATTCTGCTAAGAAGAGACTCACCGTAAATTTTGGCACCGAAGCCGAGTCCGTCGCTTAAAAGCTGATTACCGATAAGACCTTTGGAACCGACACCTACGTCGGTTATGCTGTTTCCCTGTATCGCCTGAGCAAGATAGGCGGGATAATTATTCGCTACGGTAGAGTCACCGATAACCACTACCGAATATGCATCATCGTTGGGATTGAGAACCTCGATGTCGGTAACGACGGGAACTACCTCTATTCTGCCGTCGGAAATGGGAACCTCGAGACTGCCCGTACCGATGATAGAACCGAGAAGCTTATCAAGCAGATCGTAGACCCATTTTTCCTCAAGCTCGAAGTCAGTGAGAATATTGAAGTTTTCCGCCTCGATAAGGTCGGTACCGCTTCCGTCTAAAACTGTCTTAAGATAAGTATGACCGCCGGTAAGACCCATGGTGCGTACTTCCATAAAGTCTCTAAAAAATACCGAAACAGCTATGTTCTTTCCTGCCTCAGCGGTGAAAAACACCTCATCGGAATAAACCTCCTGACCAGCAGGAATGGTAACAAATTGCTTAGAGGAGAATGTAAGAGTAGTGATGGTATTTTTATCGATACCTGACGCACCCTTGCCTGTGTCACTTAATGCGATGTTTGCACGGTCGATTATAAGAGGCTCTTTACCGTAATAGTTAGAGAATTTAACTCTGAGCTTTGTACCCGATGCAGTGGGGGTAATGATAGTTCGGGTAGCTACATTCTGAACCATAGGAACAATATAATCGTAGCCCTCCACACCGATTTCGGTAGCGGCAGTACTCCATGCCTTGATCCACTTCCCCTCACCTGCTGCAGATGAAGTGAAGGCGAAAAGACAAAGAGCGCATAATACTGTGAGAGCCACAGCGAAAATGCCTTTGATTTTCTTCATAGTATCAATCCTTCCCGTTTAATTTTTATCTCATTTTTTACGGAACAGTTTCATTCCGTCACGAAGCTTTATTTTTTATTCAGCTCAGCCATTTTCTTCTGCTGTGCCTGTTTTCTCTGTATTCTCGCCTGAATGGCTTTTTTCTGTCTCTCTCTTTTCTTATATGTGTTATAGCTCATAAGCAGATAAACGATACAGCCTGCAGTGGCGAGAGCTACGATAACAATAAATATCCACGAGGTCATAATCGTTCTGGTAGTATTAATAAGAAGGCCTGTAAAGCTGAGAGACACATCGTTAGCGGCTACGATATTGATTTTAGCTAATATCTGACCTGCATAAAGAATATTTGCCTGACCGATTATATCGCCCGCCTTTACGGGAGCCTTTACCTTTTCGGGCACGGTGCCTTCGACTACCTCAAAGAGAACCGAAGCTGTAGTAGCATTCGAAGGGACGAGAGCCGAGGTTTCCTTTTCGGGGATCAGACGAAGCTTATCGGTACCCTTGCCCGATACCACCTCGACCATAGCCACGTGCTGTGTGGGAGAAGCTACTACTCTGTAGCGGATGTTTTCGTACACCCAGTTAAGCATCTTTTTCGCATCGGTCATACAGGTGTTTTCGTCCACACCGTCATTGTCGATATCCATAAGCTTACCGCCGAGAACGACCGTCAGATAGGAATAGCCGTCCTTAGAGGAAACGACAGCGATACATTCACCGGCTCTGTCGGTCATAGTCTGCTTACCTCCCGTTACTGAGGAATGGTAATAATCGGAAATGGTAGCATTTATCATTTTATTACTGGCATTATATGTTCTCTCTTCGTTCAGAGAGGTTTTCTTTAAGGTTACGCTTGAAGCGGAAAATGCCTCCACAAACACAGGATAGTTAAGAGCGTATTTAAGCATTTTAGCTATATCTCTGGCTGTGGTGTACTGTCCGTCCTCGTCGAAGCCGTGAATGTTTTTTACCACAGTAGAGGTAAGGCCGATTTTAGTGGCTGTAGCCTGCATCTCTTTTATGAAAGCATCGAGTGAACCTGAAATTTCATAGGCAATAATACTTGCGGCATCGTTAGCACTGTAAATAATCAGACAGTCGATGAGTTCTCTTTTGCTTACCTTCTCCCCCGCCTTATAAAGAGCGGTTCTGATTCCGTAGCCGTATTCCATAAGAGAAAGATTGTCCTTTGTTACAGTTACCTTTTCATCGAGCTCAGGCCACTTTTCGATAGCGGTCACAGCAGCCAGAATTTTTACGAAGGCTGCAGCAGGAACCTGCTTAGAGGAGTTTCTGTCGAAAAAGGCTGTATCCTCGTCAAGACTTTCCATATAGTAGACATCGGATTTCAGCTTAGACGTAACGGTACCCGAATCAAAAACAGCACCGACAGGTAAACACAGAGTAAGAGCTATAAGTAAAACAGCCATAACAGCCACGAATTTTTTCATTTTAAACACCCCAAATGTAAATTTTTTGAAATTTTCCTTTTATATTTGCAATATACCGAAATATATGATAGAATACAGACAGTATTTATACAGATTAATTATAACAAAAAGATACAAAAAAGTATATAGCTTTTTTCAATTATCGCAAACTTTAAAATAAAATTAACTTTTCCACAAAGAAAAGCGAGGAAAAACAAATGATTTATGTTACAGGAGATACCCACGGCATAGCCTCACGCTTCGATGACCCGAGGCTGAAAAAATTAGGCAGAGGCGACACACTCATCGTATGCGGTGATTTCGGCTTTATATGGAACGGCTCCAAGGAAGAAATGAGCGTACTGAAAAAGCTCAGCAAAAAGAAATATAACATCTGCTTCGTGGACGGCACTCACGAAAATTTCGAAATGCTCTCAAAGCTGAAAATCAAAAAATGGAACGGCGGAAAGGTACACCACATAGCCGCAAACATTTTCCATCTTATGCGAGGACAGGTTTTCAACATCGAAGGCACAAAGATTTTCACTATGGGCGGAGGAGAAAGTCCCGACATCGACATCCGTTTCGAAATGAATACCTGGTCAGATATGGAAATTCCCACCAGAGAAGAGCTTATGGAGGGTGTAGACAATCTGCAGAAATACGGCGGCAAGGTTGACCTGGTCATCACTCACGAGCCCCCTGCCAAAATCAAGGATTTCCTGATGCTTCACACGGGAAGCGACGCAAGCATCACCGCCATCAACACCTATCTGGAGGATGTCAGCCGTATATGTGAATTCAGCCACTGGTATTTCGGATCCCTGCATCTGGATAAGTTCATTTCCACGACTCACATCTCTGTTTTTAATAACATAATCAATGCAAAAACAGGTGAGATTATCAAAAGATAAAAATTAAAGCAACGGTAAAATCAAACCGTTGCTTTTGTATTTTATATGTTTCTTAAGGCACGTCTCAAAAGCTTACCGTTAAAAGAGCGGGGAATAAGTTCAATCTCTTCAATAACCGAAGGCACCTTATAAGGCTCGAGCTCACCTGCGATAAAGGCTCTTATGGCTGTGGAATCAAAAGCACATCCCTTTTTCATCTGAACGAAAAGTTTGGGAGCGTTACCCTTCAGAGGATCAGAAATGCCGATACATCCGCAGTCCTCGACACCCTGCATTTTTTTGACCACATCCTCGATTTCGTCGGGAGAAACCTTATTGCCGGCTACATTGATAACGTCGCCCTTTCTGCCTAAAAGGATGATGTCTCCATCCTCATCAAAGTAGGACTCGTCATTGGAATAGATTCCGCCTTCAAACATAACTCTGGCAGTTTCCTCGTCGTCCTTCCAGTAACCCTTCATATTCATACCGCCGAAGGATGCCAGCAGACCTGTATTATTCTCTGTAGCACCGATTTCGTTACGATCCTCGTCAACGATAACAATTTTAGCGTTATGAGTAGGCTTGCCGATGCATTTCGGCTTATCCTTACCGTCATTGAAGTCATAAATGCATATACATCCGCTTTCCGTACTGCCGTAGAAATTATAAAGATGAGTATCAGGAAGGAGTGTGCGTATAGTTTCCTTGTCACCGTCAGAAAGAGGCGCGGAGCCGAACTGAATGTAACGCATTACGTCCTTATAGTCAGCGAACTTACCCTTCGAAAGCTTAAGCAGAACGGTGAGTGCTGTAGGCACAAGATCCATAGAATTGACACCGTATTTGTCCATAAGTCCGAAAAAGCCGATAACATTCATAACACCTGTAGCAAGAACTACAGTGGCACCCTTTACCATATTGGCGTAATATCTTCTCAGACCGTGCGAATGGTTAAGAGGTGAAGGAATCATTTCCACATTGTCCTCTTCCATTTTCACACCGAACATTACATTCTCAGCCAGAGCAATATTATTACCGTTAGTGATGGCGATACCTTTTTCCTTGCCTGTGGTGCCTGTACTGAAAAGAAGCTCACAAACCGTGTCTCTGTCAGAAAATTCATAGGAAACCGTCTGTGCTTTTTCTTTGGCATTTTCTGCGAGAGAAGCCATAGAAAGGTGCTTTATATCACCGCTTTCCTGCTCTTTGAGAGAAACAACGAGCACTGCCTCTGCTGTCTCAGCGATTCTGAGAGTCTTGTCCCAGGCGCAGTTACGCTCTACGGGAACGAAAACACCGCCGATAAGCTGAACAGCTAAGGCTGTGGCAAGAAAATCGATAGTCTGTGAGGCTTCAATAACAACCTTGTCATCCTTTTTTATGCCGAGAAACTGAAGCTCTGCGGCTATATTAAGAATAAGCTCCTTATATTCGCTATAGGTTACACTGCCCTTTTCATCAGCAAGGCAGATTTTATCTTTCTTTGTTTCGGCGTGTGAAAATACCGCCTGAACAACTGAATTGAACATTTTTTATTCCTCCGGAATCAGGTAGTGCTGAATGCAGGCCAGTAAGTGAGAAGAAGGTAGCCTGTGATACTCATAAGAGCGATAACGATAACTGTCATGCCTATACCCTCTTTAAGCATAAATTTGGGCTTAAGTCCGTAACCGACAGGAATGGCACGGATAGAGGTGGGAAGCATATAGGAAAGATTTACACCGATAGATGCGATGTAAACATAAGGAATGGGGTCCTTACCCATACCGTTTACGATACTGATAACGATAGGGATCGCCACAGCGGCTGTAGCGGTATTACTGGTAACATCAGAAAGAAGAAGAGTTACTGTAATGATAATAAGCACCGTGACAAATCCGCCGTCAAGATTCATACCCGAAACGAGTGTACCGATGTTTTCTGCGGCACCGCTCTTATTGATGAGAGTACCGAGAGCCAGACCGCCTGCAAAGATATAGATAAGCTCCCAGAGAATTTTGCCCTGAGTATTTTTCCATCTCATAAGTCTTTCACCGTCTGATTTTTTCACAAAGAAGGAAATAACGGCGCAGATAATGAATACATAGGCAGGCTTGAGGCCGGGAAGGAAATCCTGATAAAGCTGGCGGGTAAATGAAAGCACCGTAGCCACAACGAAGAGAAGGAAGGATATGATTTCTTCCTTAGTCATTTTCGGCATTTCCTTATATACGGAAACGAAATATTCCTTTGAGCCGGCTATACGCTCACCCTTTTTACAGTGGCGTACAACGAGATAAAGCACATTGCTTGCTACAAGGACAAGCATAATGGGAAGGAAGCGTACTACCCAGGAGGTATACATAAATTCCTGACCCGTAAGCTCCTCGATATACTCGACGGTGACGAGATTCATAGCACCGCCCAGAGGTGTGGCCAGACCGCCTACACCTGCACCGTAAGCAATGGTAAGAAGAATCAGTGAGCCGTTTTTGCTTTCTCCGATATCCTCTTCACCGATGAATTTAAGCATCGAAACAGCGATAGGTGTGATAGTGGCACATACAACCGCATTAGGAAGAACAGCTGAAAGTGCAGTAGAAAGAATGAACCAGAATATAATCTGTGTGGCGAGACTTCCGCCTACGAGAGAAAGACACTTAGCTGCGATCCTCCTGTCAAGACCGGTAATCTCCCAGGATACAACAAGAATGGATGCGCCTAAAAGCAGAAGAATGGTTTCAGAAGAATAATTCGAAATAACAGCAGACATATCCACAAAATTAAACACTGCGTTTGCAGCTATGGGTAAAAACGCTGTTACGGCATAGTCAACAGGACCCGTAACCCACCATAAAGCCATCCATAAAACCATACCGACTGAACCTCTGGCTGCAGCAGTGGTAAAAACGTCAGCAGGAAGAAGGAAATAGCAAAGCAGGAACAGCAGCGGTCCGAGAATAATAGTGATTAATTTTTTCTTGTTTTTCATCAGTTACATCAGCTCCTCTATCATTTCCCACATATTTTCAGCAGACTGAAAATATGAAGGCTGAATGTATTCCATAGTAACGGAAATATCGAAATGATCCTCAATAGCAGAAATAAGTGTTACCATACCCACAGAATCAAGAATACCGTCATCAATAAGATTCTTTTCCTTGGTAAAATCAATGTCAGGGTAGGTTTCCTTTAATACGTCAAAAAGTTCGTTCATGTTTTTTTGCTCCTTTTCTTTTTATCAGAATTGTTCATATATAAAGCTGTTCTGCTCAAATCCGGGACCGTAGGTGCCGAAGATGATGACAGCAAATATGCCGAGTAAAATTATCAGCCATCTGAATATTATGCCCTGCTTCTGAAGCTCGTCGCGTAGTCTGTATTTTTCCTGAAGCATATCGACTGCCCACAGAATAAAAATGGCAAAGAGTGCTAAAATGATGTTGTTTTTGTCAAGACCGTAGCCATAGAGCGCATCCTCTACGATAAACTCGAAATGAAGACCGCTGAAGGCTCTTTTTAAAATATCAAAAGCCTCTGAAAGTCCGTTTGTTATGAAGAAAACTCTGCCTATACAGCAAAGAATGAAGGTACGGCTCATCTGCCAGAGCTTCCAGCTGAAGGTTTCGGTGCTGATGCCGAGCTTCGAGTTTATCTTGCCGTTAAGGTCAGCAAAGACAGTTCCCGAAATAATCAGTGCGGCGTGGAACATACCCCAGGTTACAAATCCCCAGGAGGCACCGTGCCATATACCTGTTATTACCCATACCACGAAGGCAGGGAAGCAGGAAGCAAACATTTCCCCCGCTTTTTTTGACTTGCTGTTCTTTTTGACCTTTTTAACAAGCTTACTGACTGAAACGGGATAGAAGATATAATCTTTGAACCATTCACCAAGAGAAATATGCCATCTGCGCCAGAATTCAGGCATAGTCTTTGAAAAATAGGGATGATTGAAGTTTTTGGCCAGCTTAATGCCGAACATTTCCGATACACCCGAAACGATGTCAATACAGCCTGAAAAGTCAGCATATATCTGCACGGAATAAAACACCGTCGCTATAATAATTATCAGACCCTCATAATTCGTATAATTGCCGTAGATTTCATTTACGAAAATTCCGAGCCTGTCAGCAATAACCAGCTTTTTAAAAAATCCCCACAGTGCAAGCTGTGCACCC
>CALCHE010000069.1 GCA_937901145.1 uncultured Clostridia bacterium | reverse complement strand
GGGGTTACCGAGACCGACTATCATATATTCGAATGTTCCTGTGTATTCTTTGCTTATTTTGAATATCATTTTTATTCACCTTCGTTTTAAATAATGCAGAGTGCAGAATTGCGGTCGCGGATTTGCCTCTGTCTGATAATTAAGCTTTATTCCGCAGAGAAGGGTGTGAGGAAACAGATGCAGATTAAATTATAATAATCTTATTTTCTTTGGCGGTGCAAAGGAAAAATAAAATATAACCTTACACGGATATAATTCGGAACGAAGTGACCCTTAATTCTGAGTTCTGCATTCTGCATTTTGCATTTGTCTGCAACTCGATTGCAGACATTATTATGCCAATTTTTTTCTTAATAATCAAGTCTTTTTAAGTAAATTTAGTTTTTTATGAAAAAATATATTGAAGTAGGTCTGCGAGAATGATATAATTCTATAAAAGAAATAATATTTTAGTCATTTGTGTTATAATTAACCGATTATAGATATTGGAATATTATGCTTTCTTTAACGGAGGTTTTATTAATGGAAAAAGATAACGAAAGACAAAAGGACGATTTGATTATAGGCAGAAATGCTGTGTCCGAAGCTCTTCGCAGTGAAAGAGCTATTGATACCTTGCTCGTAGTAAAGGGCGAAAGAAACGGCTCCATCGGCAGAATTCTGGCCGAATGCAGAGAAAAGAAAATAGTAATTAAAGAGGTAGACAAAAAGAAGCTCGACTTTATGTGCGGACAGGGCAACCATCAGGGTGTGGCCGCTTATGCTGCCGCCCATGAATATGCAGAGGTTGAGGATATTTTAGCCTTAGCGGCAGAAAGAGGGGAGGACCCCTTCATCATCGTATGCGACGGCATCGAAGACCCTCATAATCTGGGTGCTATCATCCGTACTGCCGAAACAGCGGGTGCTCACGGTATCATCATCCCGAAAAGAAGAAACGCTTCTCTCACCTGGGTAGTGGGTAAAACATCGGCAGGTGCAGTGGAATATATGCCTGTAGCCCGTGTGGGTAATTTAGCATCAACTCTCGACGAGCTTAAAGAAAAGGGCATCTGGGTTTATTCAGCCGATATGGACGGTAAAACCTGGTGTGAAACTGACTTTTCCGGCGGCGTGGCTCTCGTAGTCGGCTCTGAGGGTAACGGTGTCAGCCGTCTCATCAGAGAAAAGAGCGACTTCATCGTGTCTTTACCTATGAAGGGAAAAATAACATCTCTCAACGCTTCTGTCGCCGCAGGTATACTTATGTACGAGGTGTCAAGACAGCGCTCGGGAATCAAGGCGAAATAAATTAACAATTCGCAATTCACAATTCACAATGCTCAATCGCGTGCAAGATTCAGAATAAGCAAGCGATACATCGCCATTGTAGGGGCGACCATTGGTCGTCCGCTGAATTTATCTTAAAAACGTTTGCGACTTTTTACAGAAAGGAATGTAAATCATGTCAGACAAGACTAATCCTTCCGACCTTTATGATGAGGAGTTTCTGAAAAAGAAGGAAGAATTTTACTCTAAAATGGAAGATATTAACGCTTCTGCTCCTGAGGTTCAGGAGGATGACGGAAGCTTTGAAGAGCTTATAGATGATTTTGCCGACAGTGACCTTATGTCTAAGCTCGGCTCTAAAAAGGACAAAAAAGCAAAGAAAAACAAAAAAGAAAAAAAGAAGAAAAAGGAAAAGGTAACTGACACTCCCGAGCCTGAGTACGATATTTTCGACCTGGGTGACGACTTCCCCGTAAAGGAAGAGAAAAAGCCCGAAAAGAAAAAGAAGGCGAAAAAGGAAAAAAGCAAAAAGGCTCCCGCTCCCGAAAAAAAGGCTCCGCCTAAGCCGAGAGAGCCTCTCAAGCCCTTCGTTCCTCACACACCTGTCGAGCAGATACAGGCTGACGTTTACGTAAAGGATGAAAGCCTTTACGAGGAGCAGAGTGTGGATATCGATGAGCTTCTGAAAAATTTAGGTATTCCCACAGCTGAAGAAATCGCTGAGCAGGAAAAGGAAGATAACCGGACAGCATCTGATATTTCCTCAGAGGCAGAAGAGGAGACAAAGGTTTATTCCGGTGACAGAGAGGACATGGTGGACATATCCTCGGTTTCCGATGAAGCACCTTCCTTCGATGAGGATGTAAAAACCTTTAACGGTGAAAGCTCTGACGGCATTTCGGAAACCCGTGCCTTCAGTCTTGACGCAGAAAAGGGCGAAAAGACCGGTGTAGGTGCTACCCGTCACTTCGACCTTAAGGGCTATATCCGCTCAGCAGGTCACAGCATACAGGAAGGCAAACAGAAGGTGGCTCTTACTCAGCATTTCCGCTTTCTTAAAAATAAAGAGTCCGACGAAACTATTTTAGAGTCCGCACCCACAGGTAAGGGCAAGGACAGTATGATGGATTCGGTGAGAGCTGATGAGGGCGAGGATATTTTCGCCGCTGTGGAAAAGGCTCAGAAAAAGAAAAAGAGAAACCGTCTGAATACCACTCAGAATTTCATCTCTCTTAAGGACTACGACGAAAAGCTCACCCTTAAAATAAAAGGCGCAAAGAAAAAGTTTATTTTAGCTCTGATAGCCTTTGCTGTAAGTGCAGTTCTTACGGTTCCCTTCTCCGCCTTAGGCTTAGAGGGAGCACACCACGGTCTTATTTACGGCATACTTCATATTGCTCTGGCTGTTTTCGTATGTGTGATAGCCGGAAATAAGCTTCTGCTGGGCTTTAATAATATCCGTTATCTCAGCCCCGATGAAAACTCTGTGACATTCATAACGGCAGTGTTCGTAATGCTGTTTAATGTGATTACCACAGCCTTCGGCACTCTCGGTGTAAACGGAGTCAAGCCCTACACTCTTTGCCTGGCTTTTGCAGTTCTGGTGCGCTTCGTCGGTGCATATTTCGACGACCTTACGGCTCAGAAAAGTGTCAAGGCACTCTCTGAAAAGGGTGAATATGAGGGCATACACTATATCTCAAATAAAAACGACGCTCTTATCGTGGCTCACGGTCTGAGTGAGAAAACCGTTCCCACAGTTATTTACGGCGCTGAGAGTCGTGTAGACAGCGGTATCAGAGAGGACAAGGCACCCAGAAAGGATGAAGAAAGATTTTATTCCTTTACTGCTATGGCAGTGCTCCTCGTCGGCTTTATTACAGGCATTATCCTGTTTACACGTAATAAGGATGCCGTATCCTTCGTCACTCCGCTGGTAGCTTCGGTTTGCTTCTGCCTTCCCGTGATGAATGAGCTGGTCAGCAGTCTGCTTTTCTATTTCACCTCTGCGAAGCTTTCTGAAAAAGGCGTAGCGGTAAATGACATCGAATCTCTCGAGCTTCTTTCACAGTCTAAGGCAGTTTCAGCTGATGCTAAAGAGCTTTTCACCTGTGAGGTTTCATCCTTCAGAAAGGTAAGAGGCTCACTTATTTCTAAAAGTGATGCCGCTGTATTTGCTACTGCGACTCTTAAGGCAGGCGGTTCAATGGTCGGTGACTGCTTTACTGATTTTATCGATGCTTTAGGTATCGAGCTTCCTGAGGCAAGCGACCTTCAGTATGAGGAAAAATTAGGCTTCGCCTGCTGGGTAGCTGACAGAAGAGTTCTGGTCGGTAACCGACAGATGCTCATCGAGCACAGCATAGATGCTCCCACTCAGGCCGAGGAAAAGGCCTATGCGGGAAAGAAAAGTGTTATGTACGTAGCAGTAGAGGGTCAGCTGGTCGCTTCCTTCCTCGTTAAATATAAGACAGTTCCTTCCTTCAGAAAAATAGCCTATGATTTCGAAAAAACAGGCTTCGTTCTTCTGGTAGGAAGCAAAGAGCCCTGTCTGGATGAAAACACCTGTGCGGAAAGACTTTCACTCAGTGTGATATCCGTAAAAATTCTCTCACAGAAGGCTGCTGAGGTGGTTTCCTCCTACAGAAATGACAGCGAAAAAGGCAAGGCTACCTCTTTGGTATGCCTTAAGGATAAATGTTCTGTTACCGAGCTTGCCGTAAAAGCACACGGTCTTTACAGCAGTGACCGTCTGGCATCTAATCTTCTGCTTTCGGGACAGGCTGTGGCACTGGTGCTTATCTTCCTGTCGGTGATACTCAATATGCCTCTTTTCTTCAGCCCCGTGACCATAATTATACTGCAGGCTGTCTGGGCATTCGCTTCTTATGCAGTGGTATCCGCTCAGTTCAGAAAATCGGTTAAGAAAAGCATAGTAAAACTTATCGGGAAAGTTGGGAAAAGCAAATGAGCATTATTCACGTTTCTTCACTGAAAAAATCCTACGGCAGAAAAACCGTGCTGGATGATATAAATTTCGAAATTGCCGAAGGCTCCGTAGTGGGTCTTTTAGGTCCTAACGGCTGCGGCAAAACAACCCTCATAAAAATTCTTACAGGACTTATCAAGGATCACACCGGCACCGTCAGAATAGATAATGAAGAGCCCGGCCCCTACACTAAAAGCATCGTGGCTTATCTTCCTGACAAATCCTATCTTCCGGACTGGATGAAGCCGAAGGATGCCATAGCATATTTCAGCGACTTTTATGCGGATTTCGATAAAGAAAAAGCTGAAAAAATGGTTCGCGATTTCGGTCTCGATGAAAATCAGAGACTCAAGACTATGTCAAAGGGTCAGCAGGAAAAGATAAATCTTATCCTCGTTATGTGTCGCAGAGCGAAGCTTTATATTCTCGACGAGCCTTTGGGCGGTCTCGACCCGGCGGCGAGAAGCTTCGTGCTGGATCTTATTATGAATAACTACGCCAAGGATGCTACGGTTCTCATTTCTACTCACCTTATCGGTGATGTGGAGAGGATTTTTAACCGAGTGCTTATGATAAGCGGCGGCAGACTCATAGTTAACTCCCACGTGGATGAAATCAGAGAAAAGGGTCAGAGCGTGGAAGAGGTATTCAAGGAGGTGTTCAGCTATGCTTGGTAAGCTTATTAAGCACGAGCTCCGTCATTCAGCCAGATATACTATGTCCATTTATGCTGCGGTTATCGTCATTTCCGCTGTTATGGGTCTGTCACTTCTTTCTTCGGCCACCTGGCTGGGTGTGATGAGCTGCTTCGCTCTTTATGCGGCAGGCTTTATCACTGTTATAATTACTCTTGTTTCCGTTATAAAGAACTTTTACGACACTCTTTTCGGCAGACAGGGCTATCTTACCCTCACTCTTCCCGTAAAGTGCAGTAATCTTCTCATTTCAAAGGTAATAGTGTCCTTTATCTGGATAGTTGCGTCTTTCGTAATTATGGCACTTACTCTGGTTATGATTTTCTTTTATGCACGTGAAAAAAGCTCTGGCTATTTCACCATGATTTCCGATGCTGTAAGTCTCAGCGGTCTTATGGAAATGCTTCCCTCAGCCTCTACAGTTATAACTCTTCTTTTTGTGGTAGCTGTGTGGGCGGTTGTTACTATTTTCACTTATGTATCCTTCGTTTATTTTACAGTAACAGTATCAAATACACGTTTACTTCAGTCTCATCCCAAACTTTTCGGAGGACTTATATTTCTCGGCATTTTCTCGCTGAATAATACGGTAGGAAATATCCTTACTCAGTACATACCTGTTACCTTTAATGTGGGAAGTGACAAAGTTTTCTTCGCCTTCGAGCAGATGGGTAAGGTGGAGGATGCGCTTCTTTCCTACGGCGCAGGCGGTACATTCTTCAGCGCAATTTTCGCTGTAGCTCTTTTATGGTTTACAGGCTACATACTCGAACATAAGGTTAATCTCAAATAAGAGAGGTAAAAAATATGAAAGAAATCAACGGCTTTATCGAGTGGCACAGCGACCCTACGGTAACAGGAATTAACCGACTTCCTTCAAGGGCTACCTTTATGCCCTATGAAACTCTGGACGAAGCGAAGAAGGGTGAAAGATACCTTTCAAAGAGATACTTCGATCTGAGCGGAGAATGGAAGTTCAGACTTTTCGACACTTACAGAGAAAAGGAAGAGGGCTTTTATGCTGTCGGCTTCGATTCATCAGAATGGGATACTATCCCTGTACCTTCTTCCTGGCAGATGGAGGGATATGACTATCCTATCTATTCCAATACACAGTATCCCTGGGAAAAAATACAGGAGCCTCAGCCTCCCTTCGCACCCACAGAGTACAATCCTGTAGGCTGCTATATCAGAAAATTCACTCTTCCTGCAGAATTCAGAAAGGAAAGAGTGGTTATCACCTTCGAGGGTGTGGAAAGTGCCTATTATCTTTATGTAAACGGTGTAAGATGCGCTTACAGTGAGGGCACCTTCAGACACAGTGAATTTGATATTACGGATTTACTTACAGAGGGCGAAAATACACTCGCAGTGGAGGTTTACCGCTGGAGCACAGCCAGCTGGCTGGAGGACCAGGACTTTTTCCGCCTGGCAGGTATTTTCAGAGAGGTTTATCTTTACACCACGGGAAAGCAGTACATATCTGACTTTAAGTTAGAGGCTCTTCCCGAGCTTTCCGATTATAAAAACGGCACCGTAAAGGCACAGGTGCTTTTAGGTGAAAAAGCGGATTATACCGAGCTTGAGCTTACGGTTTACGATATGAACGGTGACATCGTCGCTACGGATTCGGTTATAGCCGAAAATGACGACAAGGCTCAGCTTAAAGCTACTCTTCCCTACATCACTCTCTGGAGTGCGGAAAACCCCTATCTTTACAGTGTGGTTATCTCCATCAGGGACAGAGACGGTGCCTATATGGAATATGTGAGTGCCAGAACCGGCTTCAGACACATCGAAATAAAGGACAGCGTGCTTTACTTTAACGGAAAACGTCTCCTTTTAAAGGGGACAAACAGACACGAGTTTTCCTGTGACACGGGCAGAGTTGTTTCCAAGGAGCTGATGATAAAGGACATCCTTATTATGAAGCAGCATAACATAAATGCCGTCCGTACCTCACACTATCCCAATCAGCCCTTATGGTACGATCTCTGCGACGAATACGGTCTTTATGTAATCGATGAAAACAACCTGGAGTCCCACGGTACACGTTTTATGACAGCAGGCGAGGAAACACCTCTTCTTCCCGACGGCAGAGAGGAATGGCTTCCCTCCTGTATGGACAGAATAGAGTCTCTTTACGAAAGGGATAAAAATCATCCCTCAGTTATTATATGGTCGCTCGGTAATGAGTGCAGCGGCGGTGAAAACTTCCTTAAAATGCACGACTATCTCAATAAGGTCGACCCGTCGAGACCTGTTCACTACGAGTCGATATGGCATAAGGACACCTTCGATTTCGATAAGAATGTTACCGATATTTATTCGCAGATGTATCCCTATCCCTGGAATCTGGAAAAGGATATTATCGCTCATCCCGAAAAGCCCTGGATGCTCTGCGAATTTTCACACTGTATGGGTAACTCCTGCGGCGGTAATGAAAAATATATGGAGCTTATGGACAAATATCCCTGCTTCTTCGGTGTGTTCGTATGGGACTTTGTGGATCAGGGTGTGAGAATAAAGAATGAGGACGGTAACACCTTTATCGGTTACGGCGGAGACAGCGGTGAAATCACTCACGACGGTCATTTCTGCGGTAACGGTCTCGTCTTTGCAGACAGAGAATTAAAGCCTGCTATCAAGGAAATCAAGCACCTTTATCAGAATGTTTCCTTTAAGGAAATTGATGCCGGAAAGGGTATCTTTGAGGTGAAAAATAATTTCCTTTTCACTAATCTCAACGAATATAATCTTCATTGGCAGCTGGTAAGCGAAAACAGAGTCAATGCGAGCGGTGACCTTTCTATCAATCTTGAGCCGGGGGAAAGCACGGTAGTAGAGCTTTCTATCGACAGAGTTCCTTCCACGGAATGTTATCTCAATGTTATGCTCGAGCTTAAGAGAAGCACTCTCTGGGCTAAAGCAGGTCACACTGTGGCCAGAGCGCAGTTCGTCATAAACGAATACTCCTTCCCGAAAGCAGATGTGGAAGGGGCAGAAATGGATGTAAAAATCAATTACGGTACGCTTAAAATTTCCGGTGGGGATACTGAGGTATGCTTCTCCCGCAGAAATAATAAGCTTTACTCCGTAAAATATAAGGGTACAGAGCTTCTTAAGGGCGATATGGAGCTCAATTTCTGGAGAGCCATTATCGATAATGACAGAGGCAACAAGCAGGCCGTGCGCTGCGGATGCTGGAAGCAGGCAGGTAAATATGCGGGTACAGGTATCAGTAACATAAAAAATAACGGTAAAAGTGTAACTGTTGAGATGGATTTCTCTGTTTATACCTCTCCCGTAAGTAAAGGCAAGATAATCTTTACCGTGGGCAGTAAGGGTATACACATCGACTATACCTTTACACCTGAAGAGGGACTGCCTTATGTTCCCGAAATCTCTCTGGTTTTCCCTGTTTCTGCTGAATATGAAAGACTCGAATATTTAGGCAGAGGACCTCACGAAAACTACATCGACAGAAATGAGGGTGCATACATCGGCCTTTATAAAACATCGGTCAGAGAGCTTTTCGTTCCCTATCAGAAACCGCAGGAATACGGTGAGAGAACAGGGGTAAGAAAGGCTGTCGTGAAAAAAGGCGACGGCACATCTGCTATAACCTTTGTAGCGGACAGAGAAATGGAAATCAATCTTTCCCCCTATACTGCTGACGATCTGGAAAATGCTCCTCATATTCACGAGCTTCCCGAAAGCGACACTCTTTATTTCAGAGCTGTGGGAAGACAGATGGGTGTAGGCGGTTATGACAGCTGGGGCTCTCATACTCTCGACGAATATAAGATTCTCTCAGGCGAGGAATATAAATACGGCTTTACAGTGATGTTTTAAATTGATGAATGTCAGAACTTAAAGCGAAAGGCGGAAGTTAAAATGAAAAAGAATTCAGAACCCTTGGCAACCTTTATGGCATTTACTACTCTCGTAATCGTGGGTGTATCTGCAAAGCACTGTATGAAAAAATACACAGGCGGCGGAAGAAAGCATCCTCTTAAAGTTATTTTCAGGAGATAAGCTGTGAAGAGCAATAAAACAAATCAGAAAAGGGGCAAGGGTAACTCTTGCCCTCACTATAAAAAATGCGGTGGCTGTCAGCTTCAGAATATGACATACGAAGAACAGCTGAGCTTTAAAATGGCCAAAACTATCAAAAATCTCGGACGATTCGGTCACGTGGAAGAAATCATCGGTATGGAAAACCCCTACCACTACCGTAATAAGGTACAGGCGGCCTTCGGATATCTGAGAGGCAGAATCATTTCAGGTGTCTATCAGTCATCGAGTCATAATATCGTACCTGTGGAAAAATGTATGATAGAGGACGAAAAGGCGGACGAGATTATAAATGATGTCAGAATACTTCTCCCGAGATTCAAGCTTACCTCCTTCAATGAGGACACGGGCAGAGGCTTTCTTCGTCATGTTCTCGTTAAAAGAGCCTTTGCCACAAACGAGATTATGGTAGTTCTGGTCAGCGGTACAAACATCTTTCCGAAGAAGGATGAATTCGTAAACGAGCTTCTCAGACGGCATAAGGATATAACCACCGTAGTGTGGAATATAAACGGCGGAAAGACAAGTCTTGTCCTGGGCGAAAAGGAGACAGTTCTTTACGGCAAGGGCTACATAACGGACATTCTCTGCGGTAAAAAGTTCCGTATCTCCGCCAAATCCTTTTATCAGATTAACCCCATTCAGACTGAAAAGCTCTACTCAAAGGCTGTCGAGTTCGCATCTCTGACAGGTAAAGAAAGAGTATTCGATGCCTACTGCGGTATCGGCACCATCGGTATGGTTGCCTCGGATAAGGCAAAAGAGGTTATCGGTGTGGAGCTGAACGCCCAGGCGGTAAGAGATGCGAAAAATAATGCAAAGCTCAACGAGGTTGAAAACATCTCTTTTTACTGCGACGATTCAGGCGACTTTATGGTGGCTATGGCTGAGGAAAGAGAAAAGGTGGATGTTCTGCTTATGGACCCGCCGAGAGCAGGCAGTGATATGAAATTCCTTAAAAGTACAGTAACTCTCGCTCCCAAAAAGATAGTATATATTTCCTGTAATGTGGAAACTCAGGCAAGAGATCTCGCTTACCTTTGCAAAAACGGATACAAGGTAGAAAAAATTCAGCCTGTGGATATGTTCCCTCATACAAACCATGTAGAATGTATCGCTTCTTTAATCAGAAAAAGCATATAACTGTTAATATAAATATGAAGAAAAGAGGGTGTAAGTATGAACGGCAATCAATGGTATAAGGACAAGGTCTTTTATCAGATATGGCCTCGCTCCTTTAAGGACGGAAACGGAGACGGTATGGGCGACCTTATGGGTGTGTATGAAAAGCTCGACTATATAAAGTCGCTGGGCTGTGACGGTATATGGTTTTCTCCTCTTTATCCTTCTCCCGGTGTGGACTGCGGATATGACATTTCCGATTATTTCGATATAGCCGAGGAATTCGGCGGTATGGATGCCTTTAAAAAGGTCCTCGACGGTGCTCACGAAAGAGGTATGAAGGTCATTATGGATCTGGTAGTGAATCATACGAGCGATCAGCACGAATGGTTTCAGAAAAGCCGACAGAGAATCGAGCCTTACACCGATTATTATATCTGGCGACCCGCGAAGGAAAACGGCAAGCTTCCCAATAACTGGGACTCTCTCTTCGAGGGTAAGGCCTGGGCGTGGGACGAGGTAAGACAGGAGTATTATCTGCATCTTTTCGCCGTTCAGCAGGCTGACCTTAATATGGATAATCCTCTGGTTCGTGAAGAGGTAAAAAAGGTGCTTAAATTCTGGCTCGATATGGGTGTCGACGGCTTCCGTGAGGATGTAATCACCTTCATTTCGAAAAAAGAAGGCTTACCCGACGACCACATTATGCCCGCATCAAAGGGCTTCGGCTACTTTAACCACGGCCCTCATCTTCACGAATATCTCAAAGAGTTCAAGGATGACGTGTTCTCACATTATGACTGTATGACCCTGGCGGAGGCTCCGATGATAAAGCCGAAAAAGGCACTTAAATATATCGATGAGACGGCTGATCCCGTACTCGATATGATGATTCAGTTTTCCACACAGGAGGCTGACTGTCTGTTCACGGACTTCGTACATATGCCCTTTTCACTTCGTAAGTTAAAGAGAGCCTTTTCCTCCTGGCAGAAGGGTCTCGAGGGCAGGGGCTGGAATATGCTTTATATGGAAAATCACGATCATCCGAGAATAGTTTCTCGTTACGGAAGTGAGAATTTTCTCAGCGAAAGTGCGAAAATGCTGGCTGTTTCTTATCTTTTCCTGAAGGGCACACCTTTTATTTATCAGGGACAGGAAATCGGTATGAGTAACTGGTATCCGAAGGATCCCTCAATGTATGAGGATGTGCAGACACGCTGGCAGTATGAAAATGTGGGAACGAAAAAATCTCCCGAAAAAAGACTTCAGCGTCTGTGGCACGGCTCGCGGGATTCTGCCCGTACTCCCGTACAGTGGGACGACAGCGAAAATGCAGGCTTCACCTCAGGTACTCCCTGGTTTTATGTGAATGAAAATTATAAAAAAATAAATGTAGCTTCTCAGGAAAAGGACGAAAGCTCCGTACTGAACTTTTACCGCAAGGCAATCAGTCTTCGTAAGGAGCTGTCCTGTGTACGCTATGGTGATTATGAAGAATACGGAAAATCGTCTTCGAAGCTTTACACCTATTCCAGAGAGGACGGAAAGCAGAAGATATTGGTTGTCTGCTCATATTCTGACAGAAATGAAAAATGGAAGGCTCCCACAGGCTTCGATATAAAAAAAGCAGAGCTGATTCTTTGTAATTACAGCGGTGAAGACAGCTCTGACTTTCGCCCCTATGAGGCGAGAGTTTACCTGTGGAATAAACAGATGTAAAAGTAAATGGAGGAGAAAAAATGGAGCTTGTTTCGAAAGTAAAAAACATTTTTGCAAATAAACCCGGTTGGACGACGGAGCCTACCGAAAGAGTGAGCTACTATTCATATTTTGCAGGGCAGAATATGATTTACACTCTTTTCAATGTGTGTCTCACTACATACCTTCTGTTTTTGGGTATCGACCCGATGAAATCAGCGACGGTTATGCTTATCGTCAAGGTCTGGGACGCGGTCAATGACACACTTTTCGGTGTTATTTTTGACTCCGTAAAATTCAGAAGCGGTAAGAAGTATCTTCCCTGGATAAGACTTTCTACGATGCTTATTCCTGTTGCGACGATTCTTACCTTCGTTATTCCTCCCGAATCCTCACAGGCAGTAAAGCTCGTCTGGTTCGCTGTGGCATATATGCTCTGGGATACGGCATACACACTTTGTGACGTGCCCATTTTCGGCATTCTTACCTCTATGAGTCAGAGTGTGGATGAAAGAAACTCCATTCAGTCATATAAGAGCATCGCGACTTATGCAGGTGTGGGTGTAACCTCTACTCTTACCACCGTTCTTGTCAGCGAAAAGGTAGGAATGAACTACAGCGTGATAACCGTTATAATCTGCATTATGGCCTTCGCATTGATGCTCCCTGCATCCTTTAAGCTGAAGGAAAGATTTCACGCTGAAAGTGAAGAGACCTTTACTATCAGGAGAATGTTCTCTTATCTGTTTAAGAATAAATATCTTCTGATATATTATCTCGGCATTTTCTTCTATTCTTCGCTGAGTATAGGTAATGCCTTTAATCTTTATGTTTCATATTATCTGTTCCATAGCGCACTGTTCTCTATCGTAGTAGGTGCAGTAGGAACAGTACCTCAGCTTCTTATTGCTCTTCTTCTGCCGAAGCTCATCCGTAAATATGACAAGATGAAGGTCAACCGTGTATGTCTTCTTCTTTATGTGATTCTCAGCTTCATCACCTGGCTTTTAGGCTACGGAAATGTGGTCGTTTACATTATTATGTTTACAATCCGTTCGATTCCTCTGGCAGTGGTTGCACTTGAGATGTTTATGTTCACACCCGACTGTGCAGAATACGGACGCTTTAAAAGCGGTACAGAGGCCAAGGGTATCACCTTCGCTATGCAGACCTTTATGGCGAAGCTTACAGGCTCTATCTCGGGTTCATTAGGTCTGTTCATTCTCGGTCTTGAATCAGTAGGCTGGAAGCTCGTAGAGGTAGGCTCCTTCCAGGAGCTGGAGCAGAGCGGTGTTACACAGACTCCTCACGCACTTAATATGCTTTGGCTCATATTTATGCTTATCCCGGCTATAGGCGGTCTTCTGGCATATATAGTATGGCTGTTCTATGACCTTAAGGATAAGGATGTTCAGGTAATGATAGAATGTAATACAGGCAAAATAACCAGAGAAGAAGCTCTCGGTATGATGTCAAAGACCTATGACATAAAAAAGTAAAAATACATATTAATCTTTAAAAAGGAGAACATAAAAATGAAAATAGCAGTAACTTTTGAAAACGGACAGGTTTTTCAGCATTTCGGACACACAAGTCAGTTTAAAATTTATGAGGTGGAAAATGACACCGTAAAGTCAGCCACAGTAGTTGATACCAACGGTAGCGGACACGGTGCCTTAGCAGGCTTCCTTTCTGCTCAGGGAGTGGATGTGGTTATCTGCGGCGGTATCGGCGGCGGTGCACAGACAGCTCTCGCTGAGGCAGGAATCAAGGTTTACGGCGGCGTTCAGGGTGCAGCAGATATGGCGGCGGTAAGCTTCATCGCAGGTTCTCTTCGCTATAATCCCGATGTAAAATGTGACCATCACGACCACGAGCATGGAGAAGGCCATACCTGCGGAGAGCACGGCTGCGGTAATCACTGAGGGAAAACAGAGAAAAAGTCGGAGGCAAATATGCGCAAAACCAAAATAGTATGTACTATCGGTCCTGCAAGTGAGACCGAAGAAATAATGAAGGGCCTGTGTAAGGCGGGTATGAATGTGGCAAGACTAAACTTTTCACACGGTACCTACGAGGAGCATCAGAGAAGAATAGACCTTATCAAAAAGGTGCGTTCTGAGCTTAATATGCCTATTGCCATTATGCTCGATACAAAGGGACCCGAATACCGTATAAAAACCTTCAGGGATAAAAAAATAACCCTCCGTGACGGAGATAAGTTTGTTTTTACCACGGAGGATATTATCGGAGACGAAAGCAGAGTTTCTGTCAGCTACGAGAATCTTCCCGATGAGCTTTCAGTAGGGGATACTATCCTGCTTAACAACGGACTTCTCACCTTTAAGGTAGTGAATATCAGCGGTACAGAAATAGAGTGTGATGTGGTAATCGGCGGTGAGCTTTCTGACAGAAAGAGTATGAGCTTCCCCGGCAAGGTAATGAAGCAGGAATATCTTTCCGAGCAGGACAAAGAGGATATAGCCTTCGGCGTGAAAAATGATGTCGACTTCATCGCCTGTTCCTTCGTTTCGGAAAAGAAGGATCTTCTGGCTGTACACGAGTATCTCAGAACACTCGGTGCCGACGGTGATATCGAGCTTATCGCTAAAATCGAAAATCAGTCGGGCTGTGACAATATAGAGGAAATCTGCGAGGAATGTGACGGAATAATGATAGCACGAGGTGATATGGGTGTGGAAATACCCTTTAAGATGCTTCCTGCCATTCAGAAAAAGCTCATAACCAAATGCCGTCTTCTCGGCAAAAGAGTTATTACCGCCACGGAAATGCTCGAATCGATGATTTCCAATCCCCGTCCTACCAGAGCGGAGATTTCCGATGTGGCAAATGCTGTTTATGACGACACGAGTGCTATTATGCTCTCAGGTGAAACTGCCGCAGGTAAATATCCCATCGAGGCAGTAAAGACTATGGCTGAAATAGCAGAGACCACAGAAAGCAATATTCATTATAATAAGCGTTTTAATAACTCTTCCTTCGAGATAAGAAATGCAGCAGATGCGGTTTCACATTCATCCTGTACCATGGCTATCGACCTTAAAGCTAAGGCTATAGTTGCCTGCTCGCTTTCGGGAATGACTGCACGTATGGTATCCCGATTCCGTTCACCTGTTCCCATTCTCGGTCTTACTACCGATGAGAGAACATGGAGAAGACTTGCTCTTTCCTGGGGTGTTATACCCGCTATGTGTGAAAGATATTCCTCTACCGATGTGCTTTTTTATATCGCAAAGAAGATAGCCGAAGAGCAGCTTCATTTGAAAAAGGATGATAAAATCGTTATTACAGGCGGTGATACCAGCGGTACATCAGGTAAAACGAGCCTCATTAAAATCGAAATCATAGAATAAGGTATCTGATTTAATGAACACATTCGAAAAAATTTATGCTGTGGTGAAGGAAATACCCAAGGGAAAGGTAGCTTCCTACGGACAGGTGGCACTTATGGCGGGGAATCCACGCTGGGCAAGAGTGGTAGGCTACGCCCTTCATTCTAACCCTGCACCGGGAGAAATTCCCTGTCACAGAGTGGTTTTCTCTGACGGCAGACTTTCGAAGGGCTTTGCCTTCGGCGGTGAAGAGGTGCAGAGAGCACTTTTAGAGGGTGAAGGCGTTACCTTTGACGATGAAGGTAAGGTGGAAAGAGAACACTTTATATGAATGCAGAATGTCGATAAAAATTTCGAAAATAAGAAGTGATATGCCGAAGATTTACAAAACAATAAGCACAGGAAAAACAGTCCTGTGCTTATTTTTCTTTTATATTATACCTTGTTTTTCAGAGATTCTCTCCACTCTCTTAAACGCTCTTGTCTTAATCGCTTTTTCTTCATTTCTTCTGTTTCTATCGGCTCTTCTTTAATAAGAACCGGTCTGAATTCAGCACGTGGATACAGGCTTATGATAAAATCATATATTCTTTTGCTCACAATTACATCTCTTAGCAAATATCCGCCCGGACCGAAATATTCATAAGTATAATTGAAATCATGAAAGTCATCCGTCGCTTCTTTCGATATGTATACGGGTCTTCCGCTGCCGTTATATTCTCTGTCGGAATAATCGTCTTTTTTTCTGAACGCCCAAACGACATTATGTTCTTCACATATAACTTTAGTGTCGTAATTATTTTCTTTTGCTATCGGCTTTATGATATGCTTTGGCTCTATGGAATAACAGAGAGGCTTATCGTGCTTCTTCGTCCATACCGGTCTGAAAACATCCTCTTCATTATCATCAATGCCAAAGTCCATAATCGCATTTTTCAATTCCTCAGAAACGGCATAAAAATACCAGTCAAGCTGAAGATACGGTCTTAATATAGTTTTAGATTTCGGGAATTCAAAATCTTTATAATGCACCGATACAGACTTTGTCTTTTCACAGCAAGGTCTGAAATAATCTTCGTGTACGCAGTCACCGTAACTGTATGCCATTGACACAAAATTCAGCTGATATGCTACGGCTTTTTTGTCTTCTTCAGGCCAATACTTTTGTGCAAATGTTTTCATATATCTTGCTCACCGCCTCTATTGTATATATACAATGATACTACATAAATGTGCCTATGTCAACAAAAGCATACCGCCGTCTTTTTTCGTGGGTGTATGGATTTTTTGCGTTAAAACAACTCTTTATTTATTGTACAGTTCAATTATTATTTTCTTCTTTTTTTCTGCAAATGATTTATATTTATGGGCATAACCTTCGGTTTTTGTAACATAAGTAATTACATACCGTGATTTATTAATCATCCATTTGTTCCGTTCGTCCGGAGTAAAGATTTTTTCTTTTGTCATTCCGTAAAGGGGATAGAAATTTAAATCGTTTATGTCTTCAGGATCAAATTTCGTATCGGGAGTATCACAAACCAATACTGTGTACATAATGTGGCGATATACTTCGGAAAATATTTTCAGTTCCGCTCTTACAATTTTATCAAAGTCATTTTCATTGCCTACCAAGAAGAATGCAACACCCTTGTTTTCTATAAGGTCAATAAGCGCTTGTTTTAAATCATATCTTATATCCTTAATAGCATCAGACTCACCGAAAAATGTGCATATTTTCATAATATCACCTGTTGTCAAAATTTGGTATACTTAAATCAAGTATACTTTGCACATTATAACATAAAAAAATCTTAAAATATACTAAAAATAAGATTTTTTTGGTGATATTTATGAGAAATAAAAACAATAAGCATTTAGGTATAGAGGTAGAACCCGAGCTTCACGGCAAGCTTCATTATATCGCAAAATATGAGGGTCGTTCTGCAAACGGACAGATACTTTATCTTATCAGACAGTGTATAAGAGAGTTCGAAGAAAAGCACGGTGAGATAATACTTGAAAAGAAAGCTGATAATGAATAAAAACAAAAAGCACAGGAACTTGTCTTTCCTGTGCTTAATTTATGCTTTTACGGATACGGTACGATGAAAAAGCGGCGGGATGAGTCATCCCGCCCTACATTATTAATGTTGTACTTTTTTACGGACACGGCACGCCATGTCCCTACGATGTAACATAAAAGAGGCGGTCAATTGCTTCTTTTTCCGAACTCTTTCCCGCGATTTGCCTATCCTGAAAGGAGAGGTGGATGCGAAGCAGACGGAGAGGTTTGCGAATTGATTACATCTTGCTTCCCTTGGCTCCTTTTGCTCCGCCACCGAGCTTTACGCCCTGGAGAACATTGGAGTCGAAGGAGAAGGTGATGTTTTCCTGCTCTCTTTCTCTTTTAAGAGAGAGAGAAATCATTCTGTTCAGAAGCTCTGTGTATTTCACACCGATGGGTTCCCAGAGATAGAAGGAGAGAGAACCGGGAATGGTGTTGATTTCGTTGAGCCAGATTTCGCCTGTGGCTGTGTCCATCATAAAGTCGATACGGGAAACACCGCTGCAGCCGAGCACCTTGAAAGCATCCACAGCCATTTTGCGGACTGTGTCTCTCTGTTCGGGTGTGATTTCGGCAGGGATTTTTCTTTTGAGAGTAGCCATACCCTTGCTGCCTGAGGGTGAGGATTTTACGCCGCCCTTGGCACCCTTAGAGGAGCCGTCACCGATGTACTTTTCAGCGAAGGTGAGTATCTTGTCAGAGGATACAGGCTCTTCACATTCGGAAGCCTCAGCACTGCTGTAGTCACCTAAAACGGAGCAGTTGATTTCCTTAAGGTTCTGCACAGCTCTTTCTACAAGCACCTTAGTAGCATAAGCGAAGGCTGTTTCAAGGGAATCGTAAAGCTCGTTTCTGTCGTCAGCCTTTGAAATACCGATGGATGAGCCGAGATTCACGGGTTTTACAATAACGGGATAACCGATTTCCTTTTCGATTTCTTCTACGAGCTTATCCACATCGTCATCGTACTGATTTGATGTGTAGCATTTGCAGTCGAGGACAGGGATGCCGTTATCCTTGAGGACAGTCTTCATCACATACTTATCCATACCTACTGCAGAGGAGAGAACATCACAGCCTACATAGGGAACGCCCATCATCTGTAAAAAGCCCTGGAGAGTACCGTCCTCCACATTGGTGCCGTGAACGATGGGGAAAGCGATGTCGATGTAGTCATAAAGGGGCTTGCCGAACATTTTCTGAGGGTATCTGATGAGCTTGGCCTTGCCCTCGTCATTTACCATAATAACACGCTGACTTTCCTTTAAAAGGGCAGGGATATTTGTATAAGCGCTGATGTCACCGACTTTTTCACCTACATAAAATTCATTGTTTTTGCTTATGTAGACGGGGATAACATCGTATTTTTCTCTGTCAATGTAACCGATGGCCTGAATAGCGGAGATAACGGAGATTTCGTGCTCTGTGGTCTTACCGCCGAAAAAAACGCCAACCTTTGTTTTCATTTTTATCACCTCAAAAGATTAATAGTTATCGGGAAGGTCATTTTCTAAAAGAACTATCTTTTTTCTGCCTTCACTGTTTATAGCATATACGTGAGAAAGAGCCTCTTCGATAGTATTTGCTACGAAGATTTTACTTTCGTCATATTCTTCGTCTGTAAGACCTGCCTTGATAGGCACAGCCTGCTTCTGACCGACTAAAACCACATAGTCGCAGACCTTAGCGGCATTTCTGCCGAACTCACGGTTAAGCTCGTTCTGCTTAGCACCGAGCTCTACCATACCGGGAGTGACAAGAATTTTGTAGCCGTCGAAAAGGCTGAGTGCTTCGAGTGCTGCCTTTGTACCGCTGGGGTTTGAGTTATAGGCATCGTCGATAATGGTCATATCGCCTCTGTCGGAAAGCTGGAGACGGTGGGGAACACCCTCGAGACGGCGAACCTGACCCTTAAGCTCCTTAAGAGAGATACCCATTTTATGGCTGATAGCGATTGCACCTACGATATTGAGCACATTATGTCTGCCGATAAGCTTGGTAGAGAACTGCTCGTTTTCACCGTCGGGAGCTTTTACGGAGAAGGTGGTGCCTCTCTCACTTACGGAAATGTCGAAAGCTCTGTAGTCTGCTTCTGCATCGATGCTGTAGGAGATGAAGGGACGGTTACTGCCGTGTGCCTTTATGTTTTCATCGTCTGCGTTAAGGAAGAGCATACCGCCCTCGGGAAGAGAATCGGAAAGCTCGAACTTAGTGTTTTTGACTGCATCGAGAGTTTTGAAGGACTCGAGATGCTGAGGTCCGATGGAAGTAATAACACCGTGATGAGGATGTACGATGTCGCAGAGCTCTTTGATGTCGCCTACCCATTTGGCACCCATTTCACATACGAAAATTTCGTGGGTAGCCTTCAGAGAGCCACGGATTGTCTTGACTACACCCATAGGCGTGTTATAGCTTTCGGGAGTCATAAGCACATTATATTTGGCTCTGAGAAGAGTAGTGAGATAATATTTTACGCTTGTTTTGCCGTAGCTGCCGGTGATACCGATAATCTTAAGGTCGGGACAGGAGCGGAGAATCTTCTTCGCATCCTTGATGTAGCCGTTATTGATGGAAAGCTCCATAGGCTTATTGATGAGATTTGCCAAAAGTACAAGCACAGGAGCAAGAGTGTAGACTAAAGTGAGGATAAGCAGATAAACGGTAATGTGCGAGCTGCTGATGAAGGAAGCACCTGCACCCATAAAGAAAGCAATCAGAACAGACAGAGTGGTAAGCATTCTCTTTACTCTCGCAGTGTAAACGAGAGGCTTTTTAGCCTTTTTCGGCTTTTCTGCCGGGCAGGCAAGAGCGAAAATCACGGCACAGGCATAGAGCTTGAACTGACCGGGAATTTCGAGAAAAACAGCTATAAGAGCTAAAACCGAAAGCACAGCGTGCGGAAAATATTTGCGTGTGTTTTCTCTTATCCATTTGGTGTGTGTATCAAAGCGGTAGGAATTAAGCTGAAAAAAGTGCATCGAATCGATAAGGCACATAACTGTACTTACCACAAAAAGCACAGTACAGATAATAACTGAAGCTGTAAAAACCATAATATATTCCCTTCTGATTACAAATCAATTTTCATAAATGAGGCGAGAACTCTCAGATACTGAGCCTGTCTTTCGAGGAAGGAGTAATGTCCTGCACCCTCGAAGGTGACAAGACCTGCCTCAGGCATAAGCTTTTCCATAATCTTGGCATCGCTTAAGGGGGTGGCATCATCGGCTGTACCCCATATAAGGAGAGTAGGACATTTGACATTTGGCATCAGATGAGTGAGGTCTTCGTTTACTACCTTGACCAAAGTCTGTCTCATAATGGGCGATGCGGCATTATAGTCGGCAGAGCCGTTTCTTTTGCGGAGATTTTCCAGTGCATCGGGGAAAAGCATCATCACTATTTTAAGTGAGAAAATCCACTTAGTCATTTTATAAATGCGCTGTCTGATTTTCTGCTTTAAGGTTTTCTTTGGCTTTACGCCTGCGGCATCGACGAGAATAACCTTTTCTACTTCGAAGTCCGTTTCTCTCGAGCAGAGCTTGATTATTACCCTTCCACCGAAGGAATGACCCAGAAGTGTTACCTTAGAGAATTCGTAGTCTTTCAGAAATTCGAGAACGAAATCCACATAATCGTCTACGCTCCAGGGCTCTTTTGGCTCTTCACTTTCACCAAAGCCGGGCATATCCATAGTAACTACTTTGTAGCCCTTCTGTAAAAGCTCCACACTGGCCTGAAAGAGCTTTATGTTTGAGCCCCAGCCGTGTAAAAGCACCACAAGGTCACCCTGACCTTCTTCTATATAATTGATTTTTAATCCTTTAACTGTCTTTATCAAAAGAATCCTTCCTTCCGACAACACATAGTCTTAGTTATTATATCACACATTACAGGGAATTTCTATAATTAGAGAATATTTTTTGATTTTTATAAAATTTTTCTAACTTCCGTAGTAATCTTCTTTTCTTTGTGTTAAAATATACTATGTAATTAAAAGAAAAGAGGTGCAGAAATGAAGGATATAATTATTATCGGCGGAGGTCCTGCAGGTCTTACGGCTGCCATATACGGTGCAAGAAGCGGAAAAAGTGTCCTTCTTTTCGAGGGCAAGGCCTTCGGAGGACAGATAAGTAAAAGTCATAAGGTTGAGAATTATCCCGGCTTTGAGGAAATAAGCGGTCTCGAGTTTTCTATGAAGCTGAAAAAACAGGCTGAGCTTTTCGGTGCAGAGATAATTTCTGCAAAGGTAAAAGAAGTAGAAGAAAAGGAAGGTATTTTCACTGTAACTGCAGACAGGGAATATGATGCTAAAGCAGTGATTTTTGCGCTCGGTACAGAGCCGAAAAAGTCAGGTATACCCGACGAAGATAAGCTCATAGGCAGAGGCCTTTCCTTCTGTGCTACCTGTGACGGAAACTTTTTCAGAAACAGGGATGTGGCAGTCATCGGCGGAGGTAACACAGCCTTGCAGGATGCCCTTTATCTCAGCGACATCTGTAAAAAGGTTTATCTTGTCCACCGTCGTGATGAATTCAGAGCTGAGAAAAACCTGGTAAAAAAGGCAGAGGAAAAGGAAAACATCGAGTTTGTGCTGAACAGCATTCTCCTTTCTGCCGAGGCCGCTCCTATAATTAAGAGCATAACGGTGGAGAACAAGATTAACGGCGAAAAACAGGAAATCCCCGTAAACGGACTTTTCCTCGCTATCGGACAGACTCCTCTTACGGCAGAGTTCAGCTCTTTCTTACCGCTTGACTCCTACGGTTATGTGGAGGCAGGGGAGGACTGCAGAGTAAGAGACGGTGTTTACGTGTGCGGAGACTGCCGTAAAAAGGAAATAAGACAGCTCACCACTGCCACGGCTGACGGTACTGTAGCAGCGACTAAGGCAGTCGAATATTTAGACAGTTAAAAAAAGATAAAGGACAGGTTCATTTGATAAACCTGTCCTTATTATTATTCACTTAACTTATCAGAAATTCTCTATAAAGCCTGATGAAATGAAGGCTCTGACAGCACCCATAATCATATTGATGATTCCGAGAATGAATTCTAACATAATAAATCCTCCTTGATTACTTTATGAATTTTTCGATAAATTCGTTTATTTTCTCGTCGTAGTCTGCCTTACCTAAACGGTAGCTTTGTGCGTGGTCAGCGTCAGGAATCAGCAGAAAGTCTTTATATTCTGATGAGCAGGCTTCGTAAAGCTCATATCCCATATATGTAGGCACAAAGTCATCCTTGCCGCCGTGTACGAAGAGCATAGGTATTTTTGCTTTCGCTACGGCTGCAAGCGCATCAGTATCCTTTTTCAAATCAAAGCCTGCCTTTTTTCTGCTTATGGAGTTAACCAGAGACAGTGATAGCTCAGGCAGATGAAGAGCTTTTAGTTTACAGGCAAATTCATTGTAAGCGCTGGTAAATCCGCAGTCAGCTATAGTAAACTTTACGTTTTCGGGTAATTTACCGCTGCCGGTCATAAGCATTACCGTGGCACTTCCCATGGATATGCCGTGGAGAATAATCTGTATGTCGCTTCCGAATTCCTCAGTCATAAAGCTCAGCCATTCGAGGGCGTCTTTTGATTCCAGGGATGAAAAACCGATGTATTTACCTTCGCTTTCGCCTGCAGCCTGGTGATCTACGAAAAACATATTATAGCCGAGCTCTTCGACCCAGTGCTTCGCATAGTGGCACCATTCCCCCTTGCCGCTGCTTCTGTAGCCGTGTGATCCGAAAACGTAAACATTGCTTTCTTTGGCGGGTCTCATAAGATAACCTCTGAGCTTCTGCCCTCTGCTGTTTACCATAGTATATTTTTCATATCCGTAGCCTTCGAGCCACTGCAGATTTCTCACTAAAGCACTCTTTTCTTCCAGAGCATATTCATCGTCAGTTCCTGAAATGATTTTTCTGATGCTTCCCGGGACAGTAAAATCGCGGTTCAGCAGTGCGTGAAAAATACCTTCGTGTGCTTTATAAACTATCGCGCCTGCAGCAGCGCCCAGTGTTAAAACTGCACCTGCCTTTTTCATATTCTTCTTCCTTTCTGCAAATCAATCAAAAAAGGGCTGTCATAAGACAGCCCTGAGTTTGTGTTTAAATTAACCGTAGATAAATTCGTAGGTACCGTCCATTGAACCTGCAAGCTTAAGAGTAAGCTCGATACCTGCTTTACCTGTACCTGTACCTTCGAGAGGAAGCTTCTGTTCAAGCTTAACGAGTCTGCCCTGGGCATCAACTGTAGCAGTCATTGTAGCACCGGGATAGCTAAGGTCAGCATTGGAGATAGTGATGGGACCAAGGTCAAGAGAACCGAGCTCGAGGGGATCCATTGCTGTCTTGTGGTGTGTGGGTTCTGAAGTGGTGGAAGTACCGTCGAATGTAGATGTTTCAGCGATGAAAGTGATAGACATTGTGTAACCGCCATCGGGATTTGCAGTAGCAGTAGCATTTGCAACACCTGCTTCCTGAACAGCAACGTCTCTGCCGCCGGGAACGATCTTGTGTGATATGAATCTGTTAGGATCGTTTACATCCTTACCGCCTTCGAATACATATTCTTCGGGGTTTGTAGTTGTAAGCTTTGTGATAACGGGAGTGATGATCTTTTCAGCGATTGTGGGAAGGTCCTTAAGCTGAACATTGATGATGTCGTGCTTCTTAAGAGTAACCTTGCCTGTGTAAGCCTTAGCTTCGTTTACAACCTTGTTGTAAGCAGCAACGATTTCAGCCTTTGAAGAGGGAACTGAAGAGTTGCCGGAGGGAGCTGCTGTAGTTGTGTCGCCTGAAGGAGCGGGAGCAGCTGTGGTTGTGTCACCTGAGGGAGCAGCTGTAGGAGCTTCTGTAGGAGCTGCAGTGGGTGCCTGTGTGGGAGCAGCTGTAGGAGCCTGTGTCTGAGGAGCTACTACCTGAGCTGAGCCTGCGGAACCACCGTTAACGTTAACATTGATGCCGTTCTCAGAACCGATGTTGATGTTGATGCCTTTTGTTGCGCCAAGTCCGAAGCCTGCTAAGAAAACGATAAGGGCTACAAGAACGATAGCAACAACCTTAATTTCTTTTTTCATGGTTATTAAACCCCTTTCAAAATTTCGCGTTTACACGCTTGTTTTTTAGTAATAATGGCTCGTCTTGGACGTAGTCATTTACTATATAAAGTTACATTATTTTCGCAAAAAAGTCAAGTCTTTTTTAACCTTTTTAATTTAAAGATTTAAACAAATCTCTGCTTTTGTTCTTTTTGCTGAAAAAAGCAGAGATTTTGTATCTATTTTGCACAAGAGGAAATCATCTTTCTTCTCTGAAATAGGGAAGACCGAGAGCCTGAGGAGGCTGGTTTTCTCTTTTCTTTCTTATACTGATTACGATAAGGATGATTATCGTAACGGCATAGGGAAGCATTTTGATAAGCTCGGTAGCTGCAGCAGAAAGACCGCTGAGCTGGAAAGGAAGGATGTAAAGACCGCCGAAAAGGATTGAACCTAAGATAGCAAATCTCGGTTTCCACACAGCGAAAATAACCAGAGCGATAGCGAGCCAGCCTCTGTCACCGAAGCCGCCGTTTGTCCACGCACCGCCGGTGTAGTCCATTACGAAGTAAAGACCGCCGAGACCTGCTATGGCACTGCCTGTTATCGTAGCGGCATATTTGTAGTTTGTAACGCTGATACCTGTCGCGTCAGCAGTGGCGGGAGATTCACCCACAGCCTTAAGATTAAGGCCGATTCTTGTTCTGGTAAGAACGAGAGAAGCGATAAGGGAAATTATAATCGCCACATAGGTAAGGAAGCCGTATGAAAGAAAGGCTTCACCGAAAGCACCCAGATCATCTGCAAAAGGAAGCACGGTTTTGAAATAGTTACCTGTGGTGATAAGGGAAATAGTGCCGCTTTCCTGTCCGAGAAGCTTGGGTAAAGAGCCGCCGAAGAAATTACCTACGCCTATACCGAAGGTGGTAAGGGCGAGACCGGTAACATTCTGGTTGGCTCTCAGGGAAATAGTGAGCACACTGTAGAGAAGGCCCATAAGTGCAGAGCCGACAAGCGATGAAAGGAGAGGAACGAGTATGCAGAGAAAAGCATTTTCAGTATTTCCGTACATTTCATAAAAGAAAGCACCGATGATACCTGATATACCGCCTACATACATTATTCCGGGGATACCTAAGTTAAGATTGCCGGACTTTTCTGTGATAATCTCACCTGTAGATCCGAAAAGAAGAGGTATACCCTGTATGACAGACTGTCTGAAAAAATGAGCAATTGCAAAAATCATTTTATACTCTCCTTTCCGTGTTTTGAGCGGAAGTCTATCTTATAATTGATAAAGAATTCGCTTCCTATAATAAAGAAAATGATGATACCTGAAAGAATTTCAGCCACACTCTGATTGAGATTGAAGGAGGTGGCTATTTCACCGGCACCGATTTCGAGGAAGGTAATGATGAAGGATGTGAACATCATTACGAGGGGATTGAACTGTGCGAGCCATGAAACCATAATGGCTGTAAAGCCGTCACCGCCTGCTGTTTCAGTGGAGATGGAGTGGTCGGTGCCTGCTACTAAAAGGAAGCCTGCTATACCGCAGATGGCACCGGATACTGCCATAGTACGAAGGATAACCTTCTTTACATCGATACCGATATATCTTGCCGTATTTTCACTTTCACCTACGACAGAGATTTCATAGCCGTGCTTTGAGTATTTAAGATACACATAAACGACGAACATTATAAGCATAACGATGAGAATATTGAGCAGGTACTTCTGACCGAAAAGATCGGGAAGCCAGCCGATTTTACTCTGACGGTTGATAACACCTACGACCTGAGAGCCTGTGGGTACCCATATAGCGATCATAAGTGAAACCAGCTGAATAGCTATGTAGTTCATCATAAGGGTGAACAGAGTTTCATTTGTGTTGAAGCGTGCTTTGAAGAAAGCGGGAATAATACCCCATATCATACCGGAAACTACAGCGGAAACCAGCATTAATATAAACAAGGGAATACCCTGAATGCTTGCTGAAAAATATTTCATGCATGCAGCTGTAACCAGACCGCCGATAAGCACCTGACCTTCGGCACCGATATTCCAGAACTTCATTTTAAAGGCGGGAGTTACGGCCAATGAGATACACAGAAGTATGGAAACCTCCTGGAGCATTTTGAAAAACTTTTTAATATCACCGAAGGAGCCGTCAATCATTTCTATGAAGAATTCTATGGGATTGATGTCTGTGAGGAGAACGATGATGAAGGAGCAGACTACGAGAGAAGCCGCAACTGAGCCCAGACGGATTACCCAGGTTTTCCACACAGGAATATCAATATTCTTCTTTATTCTGAAAAGAGGTTCATGTACCTTTGCTTTATCAGTCATTTTTTGCACCTCCTGCAGTTGTCATAAGGACACCAAGCTCTTCCTTATCTGTTTTTCTTGCATCGACGATACCTGAAATACCGCCGCCGCTTATAACCATAATTCTGTCGCAAAGCTCAACAAGAACGTCAAGGTCTTCACCTACGAATATAATCGAAACGCCCTTCTGCTTCTGTTCATTGAGAAGGTTATAGATAAGATAGGATGAATTGATATCCAGACCTCTTACGGGATAGGCTACCATAAGCACAGTGGGGGAGGAAGCTATTTCGCGTCCTACGAGAACCTTCTGAACATTACCGCCGGAAAGCTTTCTTACGGGAGTATTGGCATCAGGAGTCACGACACCGAGCTCTTTGATGATTCTGTGTGCCAGATCCTTGGGCTCTTTTCTTTCGAGGAAGGCGGACTTACCTGAGCGGTAGGAACGAAGCAGCATATTATCTACGATGTCCATATTACCTACGAGGCCCATTCCCAGTCTGTCCTCGGGAACGAAGGAGAGACGAACACCGAGGTTTCTTATCTGTAAGGGTGTTTTGTTTCTAAGATCTTCTGTTTTTCCTGTTTCAGGGTCAAGATAGTGGATTTTTCCGCTGTCGAGTTTCTGCAGACCGGCGATAGCTTCGAGCAGCTCTCTCTGTCCGCTGCCTGAAATACCTGCAATACCGAGGATTTCGCCTGACTTTGCAGTAAATGAAATGTCACGGAGAACATAGGCCCCTTCACGGTTACGGCAGTTAATGTTTTCGACGATGAGACGGTCTTTGGAGTTTTCGGGCTCTGCTCTGTCGATATTGAGCTCGACCTTTTTACCGACCATCATCTGTGTAAGTGAGGTAGCATCTGTTTCCGAGGTGTTTACCGTACCGATGTATTCGCCCTTACGGAGAACGGAAACTCTGTCGGAAACCTCCATAACCTCATTCAGCTTGTGAGTAATAATTACTATAGCCTTGCCGTGCTCACGCATATTTTTAAGAACGGTGAAAAGCTTTCTGATTTCCTGAGGAGTAAGAACCGCTGTAGGCTCGTCGAGAATAAGAATGTCAGCACCTCTGTAAAGGACCTTGATGATTTCTACGGTCTGCTTTTCGGAAACGGACATTTCATAAATCTTTTTATTGATGTCGATGGTGAAGCCGAAACGGTCGCAGGTTTCCTGGATTTCTGCGGTAAGCTTTTTCATGTCGTATTTATCTTTTTTATCCATACCGAGAACGATGTTTTCCGCGGCTGTAAAAATGTCTACGAGCTTGAAATGCTGGTGGATCATACCGATCTTGTATTGATAAGCATCTCTCGGAGAACGGATCGTTACTTCCTTTCCGTCGATAAAAATCCGTCCTTCATCAGGATAATAAATACCTGAAATCATATTCATAAGAGTGGTTTTACCGCTGCCGTTTTCGCCTAAAATAGCCAGAATTTCACCTTTGTTTACGGTGAGGTCGACATTCTTGTTTGCTGTAATAGAGCCAAAGGTTTTGGTAATACCTTTAAGTTCAATAGCAGGAATATTTTTTTCCATTTATCTTCCTCCTGTTTTTAATTTTTAAACATACTCACCTGTCTGTACCTCTGTGAATATCTTTAAAAGTTAAAAATACGGGCGAAGCAGTAAGGCTACTCCGCCCGTAAAATTATCAGAAATTAATTATTCTGTGATACCGTCAATGATGATATCGAAGTAAGGTGCACTTCTGAAGTAAGATTCTGCGAATTCACCTTCGATAACTACTTCTGTATCAGGTGTGAATGCTTCGTCAGAAAGAACGTCAGCTTTGTATGTTTCGAGTGCAGCGCCGCCTACTTTGAAGTTTTCGGTGCTGTAAACCTTAAGCTCACCCTTCTTGAAAAGTTCGATTGCTGCGTCGATAGCTTCCTGTGTGCCTTCAGCAGCTACATCCTTATTGAGAGCTGTGAGAGCAACGGAGCCTGTAGCGATAGTACCGCACCAGTCAGCGGGGATAGCCTTGTCAGCTACTACTGACTTAGCGATGAACTTGAAGTAAGGAGTCCAGTCGATCTTTGAGGAGATAAGAGCTGTTGTGGGGCCAAGGTTTGTGGTGTCAACATTGTAAGCAACATTGGGAACACCCTTTTCTTCACAAGCCTTGGGAGCGCCTTCAGAGTCAGCGTGCTGGCTGATAAGAACGCAGCCTTCACCGATAAGTGCGAGAGCAGCTTCTTTTTCTGCAGCGATATCAAACCAGGAGTTTGTATACTTTACAGCCATTGTAGCTGATTCACAAACGCTTCTTGCGCCGAGGAAGAAGGATGTGAAGCCTGACTTAACTTCTGCATAGGGGTAAGCACCTACATAACCGATCTTTGCTTCTTCAGCTTTGATGTCGCCCTTTTCGATCATTTCGTTGAGCTTCATACCTGCAGCGATACCTGCGAGATAACGGCCTTCATAGATAGATGCGAAAGCATTGTGGAAGTTTTCGATGCCTGCGATCTTAGCATTTGTACCTGTTGCATGACAGAATTCAACTTCGGGATTCTCTTCTGCTACAGTCATTACGAATGTTTCGTGACCGAAGGAGTTTGCGAAAATGACGTTGCAGCCTTCTGCTACGAGTTCTTCAGCAGCAGTTGCGCAAGCGTCGCTTTCAGCGATGTTTTCTTTGATGATGAGTTCGAAGCCGAGCTCTTCGGAAGCAGCTGTAGCTGCCTGGATGAAGTTAGCGTCATAGGTTGAGTTTTTGTCGTGGAGACAGATGAGACCGAGCTTAATGCCTGAGCAGTCTACTTCGAGATCTGCGAGAGTTTCAGCCGGCTCAAGAGGAGTTGCGACTAACTCGTCCTGTGTGCCTGTTTCTGTTCCGCCGCATGCTGCGAGAGCGAAAAGCATTACAGCTGCGAGAAGAACTGCGAATAATTTTTTCATGATTTTTTCCTCCCTTTGGGATTTTTTTATTTTTACCGATAACTTCGGTAAAGTCCTGACTTATTCCTGACTGCGGAAGGTGAGAGAGTCGTTACTCATAGTGTCAACTATGGCGAGAGATTCCACTCTTATTCCCATGTCGCGGATTCGTTTGCCGCCCTGCTGGAAGCCTTTTTCTACAGCTATGGCACAGCCCTGTACTTCGGCACCTGCCTGGGTACACAGGTCGATAAGACCGATGAGGGCATTACCCTCGGCCAGGAAATCGTCCACGATGAGCACCTTATCGTCAGCGGAAAGAAAATCCTTTGACACGATAACATCGTAGGTGGTGCCGTGGGTGAAGGATGCAACCTGTGTTTTATAGACGGCATTTGCTATGTTTTTTGTTTTGGTTTTTTTAGCGAAAAGAACGGGGCAATCAAAAAACTGCGCAATAATACAAGCTACACCGATGCCCGAGGCTTCGATGGTGAGAACCTTGTTTATTTCGCAGTCGGAGTATAATCTTTTAATTTCTTTACCCATTTCGCAGAGGAGAGATACATCGATCTGATGATTGAGGAAGGAGTCAACCTTGAGAATATTACCGGGAAAAACCTTTCCGTCTTTTGCGATTCTTTCTTCGAGAAGCTTCATTTCCTTTTCTCTCCTTTAAAACAAATACATTAGTATTTTAACAAACTATGACAATTTTTGCAATAGAAACGGACTGAAAAGGTAGAACAAAATAAATGCTTTATCTTTGGTTAATTTTACTAAAGGTTAATTCGGAATATACAATTTACAAAACGCAGTTACAGGATAGCTTTTCGAAAAAAAATCAGGTCTTTTTCACAAACTCCTTACCGCAGTGGGGGCAGTTGATTTTTATCTTGCCCCTGCCTTTAGGTACTCTCAGAGTTCTGTGACACTGAGGGCAGGCATAGTAACGGTGGTCTTTGTCCTTGTGCTGACTGATCTTTTTCTGAATAAAGGCTCTCCAGGGAGCGGAAATTTCCATAAATTTCGCGTTTTCCTTTATTCTTGCCTCGTAATTTTTCGAAAGAGCCCTGAACACGGCTATACCGTAGGGAATGAGTCCGATAAGTCTGGTAAAGGGGGTTCTGTAAAAGAACAGGGACAGGATAAGAGTGATAACGGCACCGAGTATGACGAGAAACATATTCAGCATATCATTACCGCCGTAGCGGCCGTACATAAATTCTCTGATTTTATTTAGCATAAAGGTCACCTCTTTTTTGATATGTACTGAATTATATGAAATGAAGCTTAAATAATCTTTAACTGTTTTGTATAGCTTCGAGCTCCTGAGCGGTTATCTCTCTGCATTCGCCTTCACGGAGGCTTTCGTCCAGGTCAAGACCGCCCATTTTTACGCGTCTGAGAGCGATGACCTTATTTCCGAGCGCGGCGAACATTCTTTTAACCTGATGGTATTTGCCCTCGTGGATTTTCACCTCAGCCACGGGAGGGTTTTCGCTTATCATTTTCACCTGTGCCTCCAGACAGAGAGTGCCGTCACGAAGCTCGATGCCCTCGGTAAATTTTATGATGTCTTCGTCCGTGAGACTGTGGTCAAGAGTGGCGTGATAGGTTTTCATTATGTGATTTTTCGGTGAGAGTATACGGTGAGCGAAGTCTCCGTCATCGGTGATAAGGACGAAGCCTGTGGTATCTCCGTCCAGTCTGCCTGCGGGAAAAAGTCCCTGTCTGAAAAGAGCGGGAGGAACCAGATCGATAACCGTTTTGTGGACAGGGTCATCGGTGGCTGAAACCACACCCTCAGGCTTATTGAGCATAATGTAAATGTGCTTTTTATAGGATATGATCTCGCCGTCTACGGTGACGGTGTCTTTTTCTGCATCTGCCTTTACATCGGCACTTTTCACCTTTTCACCATTAAGCATAACGAGACCTGCTTTAACCAGCTTTTTTACCTCGGAGCGGGAGTATTTACCCTGGGATGCGATGATTTTATCGAGTCTTTCCATATTATTTTATCCTTGTGATTTTTTCACCCTTGACGAAGAAAACTCTCTTAGCATAAGGGAAAAGGAATTTATCGTTCATGGAGTCCGTGTAAAAGTCGTCGATAACTCCGTCAGGATAAGCCTCACGGAAAAAGTCTATCTTTTTTTCACGGAAGCAGCCGCGGATGAACTTACCTGTTTCGAGGTCGAATTCCGTTCCGAGACAGTGCTTTATACCGAGTCTGCGGCAGATTTCCTGTGCCATAAAGTTAGGACAGGCGGTGATGATAAGGTCATCCTCCTTCTGTATTTCCTTGTAGAAGGGCTTCACCCTGTGCTCGTGCTTGTCCCAGAATTCTTTTACTACTGCATCGAAATCCACGTCGTGAGTGGTGAAATAATCCTCGAAAACGTGGCCGAAGGAGTCAATGATATCATTAAAGCGGATTTTTTCTTTGTGGTAATTATAAAGGGTTTTCAGAACAAAGGGGAGATATCTTACGAGGGTAGGCTCCTTTTTAAGATAAAAGAGAAAGAAATGCAGAGAAGAGTCTCCTTTATATATAGTATCGTCAAAATCGTAAACGTTCATAAATGTTCCTTTCTTATTCGGGCTTTTTCAGGGATAAATATTCATCCTTTACTATGCCCGTTTTTTTGAAAATTAAGTGGAAGATGAGAGAGAGAACAGCCGGTGCGATGAAGTGCATAGCTATTATGGTGATTATGCTCTCCGTACTGCTTCCCATAGCTGACAGAGCACCGAACTGACCGACCAGACCGCTGGTCCCCATACCTGCACCCGAAGGTGTGTTCGTCATTTTCAGCAGACAGGTGGAAACAGGACCTAAAACTGCGCCCGCTAATGTGGGAGCCAGAATAATCTGAGGATGGCGCATAATGTTTCCGAACTGGAGCATACTCGTGCCGAGCCCCTGGGAGATAAGACCGCCTACACCGTTAGCTTTGAATGATGTCACGGCAAAGCCTACCATCTGTGCCGCACAGCCTACGGCTGCCGCACCTGCCGCTATTCCTTCGATGCCGAGCATTATGCACAGAGCCGCTGAGGAGATGGGGGCTGTCAGGGCAAGACCGACGAGAACAGCCACGCTTATACCCATAGGGAAGGGATGAAGCTGAGTGGCACTGTTTATGAGGTCACCGAGACCTGTCATAAACTCCGAAAGATAAGGGCCGACGAAGGTGCTGACAAATCCGCCTGTAACGATGGTCACTATGGGGGTGATAACGATGTCGATTTTTGTTTTGCCTGCCACGAGAGAAGCGATTTCATTAGCGATAAGCGCTGAAACATAAGCACCTACGGGGCCGCCCAGCTCATAGCCGAAGGCACCGACAGCGATACAGGAAAAGACAACGAGCGGTTTGCTCTTAAGTCCGTAAGCGATGGCAGCACCGATGGCTCCGCCCACTACGGGAGATGAAGCGGAGAGAACGCCTGAAAAGGAGGCTAAAACCTCAAGGTGGGGAATTTTAGCTAACTGACTTATGATAAGTCCTACGATAAGAGAAGAAAAAAGACCGAGAGCCATATAGCTCATAGCATCGACAAAATAGCGTTTGAAATACTTTTTTACGAAATTCATTTTACTGTCCCCTTTTTGGATATACTTATTCAAGTATAACTCTTACAGAAAAAATAATCAAGTATTTAAGGCAAAAAGAAAAGGCTCTATACCAAATAATGACTGATTTTAAACGCAAAACGCAAAGTGCAAAGTGCTAAACGGGCGTGAAATGCTTCGGAAAGGCGAAAGTGATACTCCGCCAAAACAAACAGAAAGATAATTGCTTTTTCACAAATACAGTTGTTGCAAAATATTTTACAATCAAAGCTTTCTTTTATATCATAAATATATTTTGCGGTAGTATAGGTCGTTTCCAAAGCTTTGTACATCCGCGACCATCGTTTTGCGTTTAGCATTTAGCGTTTTGCACTCAAAAAATCAACCATTTATTGGAACATAGCCAAAGAAAACAACCGTTGTTCAGCTGTTGCCTTTACAACGGTTGTTAATTCTTTAAATATTATTCTGATGCTTTTCCGTCACTTATTGCCTTTCTTTCCTCCAGGTCGAGAGCAATCTTTTCTAAGGTCTTACTGTTAAGGTTATAGAATAAGACAGGAACGATAGCTAACAGACAGGAAATGACAGTAGTGATAATCATAACATTGAAAATAGGTGTTCTTACGGCTGCATCAAAGAGAACATCATAATCGTTATGCAGACCGTAGAAGCGGTAGAAGTAAGGCAGAATAAGGCCGGTTACAAGACCTGCACCTGAAACCATCATACCTCCGAACTGAGTGATGAAGCCCTCCAGTCGCTGTCCTGTCTTCCACTGCTGATAGTCGAAAATGTCCGCTGTGACGGAAGCGCAGATGACACCGTCACCGCCTATGGCAAGTGTGGCAAGATAGAGTGAGCCGAGGAAGAGCACGGGGCTCGAGGAGGTGAAGAGCATAAGGATGGAGAAAACGGCTCTTACCACATTGAAAAGGATAAGACAGTTACGCTTGCCTAATTTTTTAGCCAGGACGGGTGCCAGAAGCATACCCGGAACAGAAGCTGTACCGATAACCGCATTCATAATGCCTAAAACAGCGTCACTCTGTATAACATAAGCACAGTACCAGACGAGAATGGAACCGATGCTGTATTTCATAGCACCGAGAATATTATAAAGATAGAAAAGCCAGAAGTATCTGTTTCCGTAGAGGGATTTTATGCCCTCGGTGAATTTGACCTTGGCCACGTAGTCTTTGGAAACGACTATTTTTTCTTTGGTTCCCTTAAAGGTCCACACACTCAGAGCTATGCCGATAACCGAGAAAATGGGGAAGAGGACACGGTAAGCGGTGAAGCCCTTCATACCGTCTGCGAAAAGACCGGCGAGAACAGGGAGAATAATATTTACTATAGAGGGTCCGAGAGAGTAAATGAACTGACTGATGGAAAGAAGTCCCGTTCTTTCGTCGCTGTCGGGAGTGAGCACCTGTGCCAGTGAGGTAAATGCCAGAGCATAGATGGACTGGAAAATCATAGCAAAGGCGTAGATGGTGCACAGAAGAACGCATTTGAGTGTATAATCGATGTCATTTGGTATGTATGCCATAAGGCAGATAAGAACCGCTGTGGGTATACCTGTCAGAAGAAGATAAGGACGGAACTTACCGTATTTTGTGTTTGTATTATCGATGAGCATACTGACAAAGGGTGTCTTTATCAGATTTATAACCGTGACGAGAGTGGACATCCAGGCCAGATGCACCGGATCTATACCGTAGGCGGAGCCTACCAGCAGACAGCTCGCCGTAAGACCCACATAGCCGAAAATGGAATTGATGGTGTTTACACCGATACCTCCGAAGGAATAGGCGGCGAATTCTCTGTAGGAAATGTGCTTGCCCTGAGGCGGTGTGTTCCAGTGGGCAGGAATCTGTTTTATGAAGCCCTTTGCTTTCGAGACAAGATTACTCATATTTTTCTCCTTTAAAATAAATGTTGTTTCCATTTTAACAATTAAGCAGCAGGTTGTCAATAGAGAAGACACAGGTTTGCTTTAAACACAGAACCGCCCTACAGCCTTTCAGCCGTAGAGCGGTTTCTGCTCCGACTTTAAAGATTTAAAAAGTGAAAACAGTAAAGCGAAATTATTTCCAGATAAGCCACAGAAGCAGATATCCTGTGATAACTGCGGCCATGGTGAAGGGTACACCGTATTTCATAAAGGTCGTTGCTTTTACCTCGTGACCCTCTTTACGGAGAATGCCGATACCTGCGATGTTTGCGCTTGCACCGATGGGAGTAAGGTTACCGCCGAGAGTAGCACCGCAGAGAAGACCGTAGTAAAGAAGTGTAGGCTCTATACCCAGGTCGCCAGCGATAACGGGAACGATGGAAAGCATTGTGGCGGTGTAGGGAATGTTATCGATGAAGGCAGAGAGGATAACGCTCATCCATACGATGATGGTGTAAACCATAAAGGTTGAGCCTGAGCCGAGAGAAGCGATAGCTGAACCGATAACATCGATAACGCCTGCACTTTTGATGCCGCCGATTACTACGAAAAGACCTGTGAGAAGAACGATGGTGTAGTAGTCGATTTCCTTGAAGGCGTTTTTAACGATTTCTTTGTTTTTCTTGATGAAAAGCTCACGGATAACACCGACAAGGAAGAAGGCGATACAGATAATGCCGTTTGTGATGTCGGGCTTATAGAACTGACCCTCGGCAGCTGCATCCTTATAGGGAATAAAGGAAACGGCGATGAGAGAAAGAACCGTGCCGACGAGAAGGAAGGTGGGGAATTTATCTTCTACCTTTGTTCTGCCCTCGAAGGAGATTTTTCCGTTATCTTTGCGGAACATCCAGACGATTATCAGCGCACTTACGATAGCACCTGCCTGTACTACCCAGAACATACCCACGTGTCCGTCGTGAACGAAGAAGTCAGAGAAGTCAAGGTTTGCCGCCTTGGCTAAAAGAATGGATGTGGTGTCACCTACGAGAGTAGCCGCACCCTGAAGGTTCGAGGAAACGGCGATACAGATGATGGCGGGAACAGGTGAGGTGTTCACCTTTTTGCAGAAGGCAAGAGCAACAGGGGCAATCATAAGGACTGTTGCCACGTTATCAACGAAGGCAGAAACGATGCCTGCGAAAAGCGAGAGTGCCACCACAACCCATTTCATATTGGGCATTTTAGAAATGAGGATGTCGGACATAAGCTGGGGCATTTTTGATTCGATGAAAAGGTACACCGTACCCATGGTACCTGCTATCATCATTATAACATTCCAGTCGATTTCTGAAAGTGCGGAGCCTAAAGAATAATTATAGGTTCCTGAGGAAAGGGTGAAGAAGCCTTCACCGAAAAGGGATGGATTTACCGAAGCGACTATTCCTAAAGCCACAAAAATAAGGGCAGAGGCTACGGTAACATGCGGTCTGATTTTCTGAAAAGCCAGCATAAGAATGTATGTCACGGCGAAGATAATCAGAGCAGTAATGGTAATCGGACTCATTTTAACAACTCCTTGAGATTATTTTCGGGCGTGTCTGTACAAAAAAATAAAACCCACCTGCATTGCAGTGGATTTCACAAAGCTTCGCCTTTTGTATCACATTTGCCCCTCGGTGAAAAAAGGAACGAAGCCGCAATCCTTATAAATAGAATGCTATTACATTCTATGACAGACTCCACCACTTATCGGGATTGCCTGAGAATTATACAATATAAAGAACAGGCTTGTCAACGGGTTTTATTAAAAAATATTAACTTCTTACGAAATTCTTAAGATTAAAAATTACTCTTGACAAATCGGTCTACAAGGTGTAAACTGAAGCTGTAGTCTACAGAATGTAAACCAAACAGCAAAAAAGGAGTGATTATATGAACGATTATCAGATGGGTGCTGTTGAGTCCCGCTTCGCCGACATTATATGGGAAAACGAGCCCCTTTCCTCTGCAGAACTTGTGAAAAAAAGTGAGGAAGCTCTCTGCTGGAAAAAGTCCACCACCTACACGGTGCTGAAAAGGCTCTGCGAAAAGGGAATCTTCCGTAACGAAAAGGGAACGGTAACATCTCTTATTTCAAAAGAGGAGTTTTATTCCCTGCAGAGCGAAAAATTCGTCGATGAAACCTTCGGCGGCTCTCTTCCTGCTTTCCTTGCCGCCTTTACCTCACGTAAAAAGCTGACAGCAAAGGAAGTGGAGGAGCTTAAAAGAATGGTCGAAATTTATGAGGAGGAATGATTATGGGTATTGAAAATATTTTAGAAAATATGGTTGCCTTCGACAGCATATTTATTAATCTTCTCAATGCGAGTATAAGTGCCTGCTGGCTTGTAGGCGGTGTGCTTTTATTCCGTCTCATTTTCAGAAAGGCTCCCAGATGGCTGACCGTGGCCTTATGGGCAGTTGTAGCCCTGAGACTTATCTGCCCTGTACCGATTGAAAGCAGTCTGAGCCTTGTTCCCGTTGCTGAGCCCTTGCCTGCAGAGGTTCTGAACATTGACCCCCATAAGGGCGTGGAAAGCACCACTATGGAAATTATTAATAATCCTGTTTATTCGGAATACGTGGATTCGTCTGTTCCGGTGGATGTGGAAAGCTTTCAGTGGGATGCGGTTCTGGGCGGTCTTGCCTGGGTTTACGGCGCGGGTGCTATGCTGCTATATGCCCTTTTCAGTTATCTTTACATTTATCTGAAGGTAAGGCAGAGTATGAGCCTTAGTGAAAATATCTATCTTTGCGACAGGATAGATACGCCCTTTATTTTCGGCATTATCCTACCGAAAATTTATCTTCCCTCGCTGATGTATGAAGAGGACAGGGCCTTTGTACTCGCTCACGAAAGGGCACATCTTAAGAGAAGGGATCACCTGTGGAAGCCTCTGGGATTTCTTATCCTTTCCGTTTATTGGTTCAATCCCGTAATATGGCTTTCCTACATTCTTCTGTGCAGAGACATTGAGCTTGCCTGTGACGAAAAGGTAATAAAGGAAATGGGTGCAGAAATGAAAAAGCCCTATTCCATGGCTCTCATTAATTGCTCCGTGCCGAAAAGAATGATAACTGCCTGTCCTGTTGCCTTCGGTGAAACGGGAGTCAAGAAAAGAATCAAGGCTGTCCTCAGCTATAAAAAGCCTGCCCTGTGGCTGATTATAATTGCAGTAATTACAAGCATTATTTTAGCTCTTTGCTTTGCCACGAGTCCGAAAAGAGAAAGCGGCACTCTGCCCGAAAGAACATACCTCATTGAAACTGATGCAGGCGAGGATATGTTCCGTTTCGATGAAGCGATAGATTATTCGGAAAGTTTTGCTGTACATAAGGGCGTAAAATCCTGGTTCAGGGGAACTCCCGGTGCGGGCAGAAGCACGGTACTGAATTTCCTTTATTCCGTCTACCCCGAAAAGCTTTCTGATGAAAGTATAGACGGCTATATTGTAAACGGAAAAATCGCAATCGAAAATAATGCCTACGGAAATGCAGAGATTATTTTTGCTGATGCATATTCGAAAATGTGGTTTTATATTCCCGACAGTGAAATTTACAGCTCTGTCTATTCCGTGGACAGTGATAAGGTAAAGAGCTTCTTTGAGGAAGAAGAATATATAAAGCAGGGAAATATATGGACTTGTAATCCTTTTGGCAGTTTTCACGGTTGCGGATGGATAAATTTCTTTACGAGTTCTAGTACAAAACTCACAGGAGAGGCGACAGCAGAGGGCGGAAGTATTGAGCCTATTACCTCCGATGAGTACGGTGACGGATATATGTGGTGTCCCGAGATAACCGAGGAAGGTACCGTTGAAAAATCAGTTCTTACCTTTAAGGGTGCAAACAACGGTAACAAAGAGACTTTCACCGTGAATATAACCAAGGTAGGTGAAAATGAAGGAAACTCTACCTATTACCTTGTTTCCTCTGAGGATTCGGTTGTTATGAGACTTGGAAACAACTATGAATACCGTTTTTCAAAGCCTGTCACCTTTGGTGAGGAAAACGAGTGGTACTGTAATCCTAATTTAAGTGCTGCAGGCTACAGCAGTATGCGGTTCTCTCTTCCGACGGAATACAAGATAGTCTCTGCACAATGTTCAAAGGGTACTGCAGAAATAGAGAGTGTATATTATCTTGAACCTGACGGAGAAAAGCAGGTATCATGGAGCCCCGGCATTGATACGTATCTTACAGAAGAAAGCTATGAGATAACAATAACCGCACTAAAAAAAGGTGAAAATATTACATTTACTGTCAAAGTTATCGGCCATGAAAATACAAAGGAAATGTGGGGAAGAAAGTTTAACGTAGAGTTCGTAAACTGCATAGCGGTAAACAAAGGCTGGGCTAACTACGAGCTTCACGAGACGGATAATACCGCTGTCACAGATATCGATGAAGCCGTTTCCAAGGCTATTTTAGACCTTAATTCAAAGAGCAGATGGTTAGGTGAATGTCCCGCCGAGGGTCACATCATTTTCGGCACAAGTGAAAAGAAGGGTGTAGTTTCCGTATATATGCTTGAACGCTTTTCCTCCTACGGCTTTGTGGACGGATGGTTCATAGAGGTAGGCGGTCACAGTATTCCCTGTGTGATGAGATTCGAAAAAAAGGACGGACAGTATATCTTTATGGATGCAGAGTATGCTCAGGACGGCTCCAATTATACTAAATCCATCAAGCGTATGTTCCCGAAAATTTATGAGCACAGAGTACATAACCTCACGAAAAAAGAACAGGAGAGCATCGAATCTCAGAGAAGGGCTTATGCTAAGGCTTATCTTGACTCCATCGGCAGAGAAGCTCCCATCGGTGACTACAGTGATATCGACCGTGTTTTGCTTACGGATGCGGGCGTTTCCGTGGAGGTTTCAAATAAGCTCCTTCAGCTTAAGGTGAATTTTGATACAGGCACAATCGGCTGGCACGAAGCGATAGAGGACGGAGTGAGATATGTTTACCGTACCTCCTATGCACAGACACAGAACAGGATAGTTTATACTAAAGAAAAATACGGTACATCAGAGATAGTGGAAAAGCTCGAGGTGGATTCTCTTACAGGTGAGGTAATTTCAGCCCACAGTTCACCTGCATACGCGGTATATTTCGATGCTGAGGTTCTGGAAAAGACTGACAGTACCTTTACCGTAAAGCCATTTGAGAAAACTAATGAACGAAAATACGGCGAGAGAATAACTGTTTCTTTAGAAAATATTCCCGAAGAATATCTTACGGATCTGTATGAAGGTCTTTATGTCAGAATTTATTATGACGGCGACATACAAAAGGGTGACGGAATAAACATATATAATGCTTCCTCCGTATATCCTATGGGTGATATACTCAATATCGGCACATCTGCTCCTGCCTCCTCTGAGGAAGAGCCGACCACAGTCGCTCCATCCACCACTATGCCTCAGAATATGGTGACCTTCGATGCTGAGATTATCGAGGTGTATAAGGACGGAAAAACCGTGCTCGTAGAGCCGGCAGAGGGCAGTAACGAAAGAAGGTCTGCTGATAAAATTGAGGTTTCACTTAAGGATATGGGCCTGGTAGGTAAGACAGCCGATATGAAAAAAGGAACGAAGGTGCGTATTTACTATGACGGAATGATAGCGGAAACCTACCCTGCACAGATAAGAGGAGCCTATGATATTATTCTCCTTTCGGAGCTTTCCGATGTGAGCGGTAAGCAGCCGACCACCAAAGCTTATATTCTGACCGATTAAGTCATCAGAACCACCGCAAAAATTTTAAGCGGTGGTTTTGTGCTTTTTACTTGCCGTAGAAATAAATCTGTGTTAGAATTATTATGTATCGTAACTTATATCAGTTCAGAAAGGATGTTCTCTTATGAAAAGAAAAACAGCGGTCATTATTGCAGTGCTTATTCTTTTATCCGTTGCTTTCGGCACCGTTTATATGAATACCCGTGACTTTGGCAGAAGAACAGAAGATTATGATATAGCCGTTTATATTCCTGAGGGCTATGCTGACAGATATAAGGAGCTTTCCCTGTCACCCTCACAGGATTGGGAAATATATGAATACAGGCTGGATAGCGAAGAAATCGCAGAGATAGAAAAGGAACTGGATAACGGCTTCTGGGCTAAAATCGACGGTGAGGATAAGGAATACTTCATTCGTGATTTTTTCTATGCTTCACATCTTGACGGCAGAATATGGGAAAAGGATTTCAAGCTTTCCGATGAGTTTTATGTTTCATCGTATTCGGATTATCAGAAAGCGTTTCATTATTCTGAAACTGCCATTTCCGATAATAGTGCCGTCTTTGTCTACGACAAAGGCAATTCAGTTTATTACGGATTTAAAACATATACAGGACGGTAAGCTTCCTTTATAATAATGAAACGAAAGCGCTGAAAGGAGCACTTTTATGATAAAGCACCCCTTTGAATACATAACTCTTGATAATGCGGGCAAGGTTTTCCCGGGTCAGAACACAAAAAAATGGTCAAATGTTTTCCGTATGTCCATACAGCTTAAGGAAGAAACAGAGCCGGATATTCTGAAAGAAGCCCTGAAGAAAACTCTTGACAGAATTCCGAGCTTCAGGGTAAGAATGCGGCACAGTCTTTTTGCCGATTATTTCGAAAGAAATGAAGCGGAATGTCCCGTAAGACATGATATTAAAAATTTCGGCTACAGAATTAACTTCAAAGAGAACAACGGCTATCTTTTCAGAGTTTATTACCATAAAGACCGTATAAGCATCGACGTTTATCACGCTCTGTGTGACGGCTACGGTGCATCGGTGTTTCTCTGCACTCTCGCAGGTGAATATCTGAGGCTGAAGGGATATTCTGTATCGAATAATCAGTTCGCTCTGGATGTTAATGATGTTCCGAAGGCAGAGGAGTATGAGGATCCCTATGAGCTTTATGCCACCTCAAAGGAGAACTGTAAGCTTCTGGAAAATTCCGTTTATCATAAAAAGGGCAGTGCTCTTCCTGTTCATATGGCTAATTATACTACGGTATATATGCCCTTCAGTGAGCTTCATTCCCTCAGTAAAAGCTACAGGGTCACAGTTACGGAGCTTCTGGCGGCCGTGCTTATGGATATTCATTACAGGAAACAGCTTAATGAGGGTAAAAGTAAAAAGGATGTCACAGTACAGATTCCCGTGAATTTAAGAAAGGCGTTCCCGACGGTTTCAGTGAGGAATTTCGTACTATGCCTTACGGTAAGGATAAGTCCGCGTAAGAGAGAATATACCTTCGAAGAAATAGTAAGAACTGTTTCCGAGCAGCTGAGGGCTGCAAACAATAAGAGCTTTCTTCACGCATACATAACACAGACGGTAAAGCTGCAGACGAAGGTGCTTCGTTTCGTCCCGCTGATTATTAAAAATACAGCAGTAAAGGTAAGCTTTGCTTTCGGTGCCGAGTATTCCACATCCGCACTTCTTTCAAATCTCGGTCCTGTAGCTCTTCCCGAGGATATGAAGGAATACGTGAAAAGCTATTCGTTTTTTACGGGCCCGGGTCTGGTAAACGGTTGTCGCTGCGGTGCGGCCTCTGTCGGTGACAGGTTCGCTTTTACATTTTCAAACCGATATGAAGAAAGTGACATAGAAAGAGCTTTCATAAAAATGCTCACGGATATGGGTGTTTCCGTAGCGGTGGAGTCCAACAGAGAAGAATTTCTGAATAATGCCGATATGTCCATTGACGACAGAGAAGCTTATTCCGATGAAATATTTATTCCTTCTGAAAAGGACAGAGCTGAGACCGTAAAACCGGAGCTTGGTCTGAAGGAAAAAATAAAACGCTTTTTTATATCATAAGGTGACAGCATGAAAGTTTTAATAGCAATTGACTCCTTTAAGGGAAGTCTTACCTCACGGGAAGCAGGTATGGCGGTATCTGACGGAATAAAAAGAGTATACCCTGAGGCAGAGAGTGAAATTCTTACCGTCGCTGACGGAGGTGAGGGTACCGTGGATGCACTTATGTCTGCCCTCGAAAGTGAAACTGTTACGGCAGAGGTGTCTGACCCTCTCGGCAGAAGGATAAAAGCTCAGTACGGCATTACCGCCGAAGGTACTGCACTGATGGAGATGTCTGCAGCGGCAGGAATAACTCTGCTGAACAAGGATGAACTTAACCCGATGGAAACAACCACATACGGTGTGGGTGAAATGATAGGCGATGCCCTAAGCAGAGGCTGTCGCAGATTTGTAATAGGTATCGGAGGAAGTGCCACTAATGACGGCGGTGCGGGTATGCTTCAGGCTTTAGGCTTCAGCTTACTTGATAAGGAGGGAAAAGACATTCCTTTCGGAGCTGAGGGTCTGGCCTGTCTTGACAGTATAAACGACAAAAAGGTTATGGCTGAGCTTTCCGAATGCAGCTTCCGTATAGCCTGCGATGTGACGAATCCTCTCTGCGGTGAAAAGGGCTGCAGTGCCGTGTTCGGTCCTCAGAAGGGTGCTACAGCTGACACGGTGAAGGTGATGGACGGATATCTTTCTTCCTTTGCGGAAAAGACGAAAAATCTGCGTCCGCTTTCCGACAAAGATTTCCCGGGCTCGGGTGCGGCAGGCGGACTCGGTTTTGCTTTCAGAGCATTTCTCGGCGCAGAGCTTCTGAGCGGTATAGACCTTATTCTCAAGGAAATACATATCGAAGATAAAATAAAGAATGCTGACATCGTTATAACGGGTGAAGGCAGAATTGACAGTCAGACCGTTATGGGCAAGGCTCCCGGCGGAGTGGCAGAAAAAGCAAAAAAGCACGGCAGACCCGTGATCGCTTTTTCGGGTGCCGTGACAAAGGATGCGGTTTACTGTAATGAAAAGGGAATAGATGCATTCTTTCCCATAGTACGGGGTGTTACAACTCTGGAAAAGGCTATGGAGAGAGACACCGCCTACGGTAATATGGCTGACACTGCTGAGCAGGTGTTCAGACTGATTAAGACGGTAAAAGAGTAAAAGTTAAAGGGACAGCTGCAAACAGTGAAGCAGCTGTCCCGATTTTTGTTTTTAAGATTTCTTCCTGAATATCACAAACTTACTTGCAAAGTAGTTAAGGACAACCACTATAACTGCGAGTATGAGCTTTGCTATAAGCTGTCCGCTGATTTCGAAGCCGAAAACAGTGAGGGAAAATTCACCGAATTTAAGCGTCTGTACCAGAAGGATAAGACCGCCCTCTTCTACGAAGAAGCTGAAAACTCTGGCACCGAAAAATTCGGAAATCTCTTTAAGAAGCACTTTAGGTGCGAAGCTTTTTGATTCGAAAACGAAAAGCTTATTTGTGAAGTATGCGAAAACTACAGATATGAACCAGGCTATAGCGTTACTGATATAATACAGGTCTTCGCCTAAAATTTTACTCAGCACCCAGAAGGTGACGAAATTCACCGCTGTGGTCAGAGCTCCGAAAAACACATAGGTTATAAGCTCTTTATATTTTAAAATGAGTTCAGTCAGTTTCTTCATAATCGAGGTGTTCCTTTAAAATATAAATGGGTCTGTCCTTCCCCTGTATATACATTTTTGACAGGTACTGACCGATAATTCCCAGATTGAGAAGGATCACTCCGCCTGTGAGAAAAACAGCTGAGATTATTCTGCAGGCTGAGGGTGTCAGGGTGAAAAAGAAGGAAACAATAAACGTGCCGATAGCCAGAAGAATAAACAAGATTCCTGTGTAAACAGAAAGCTTCAAAGGAGCGGTGGAAAAAGAAAGTATACCGTCAAAGGCGTACTTTATGAGCTTTTTCATACTCCATTTGGTTTCACCGCTTTCTCTTTCGGCTACGGTGTAGGGGATATATTTAGTATTGAAGCCTACGAAGCTGAACATACCCTTTGAAAAACGGTGATATTCCTGCATCTGCAGAAGTGCTTCCGCCACATTTCTTCTGAAAAGACGGAAGTCGGATGCCCCGTTGACAAAATTGACGTCGGAAGCTAAATTTATAGCTTTATAGAAGAATGATTTGAGAAAGGAAATAGATTTTCCTTCTTTTCTGCTCTCCTGGTAGGCTGTTACACAGTCTGTATCTTCATCATTTTCTATTATATCCAGCATCTCGAGAACTACCTCGGGTCTTTGCTGCAGGTCAGCATCTATAATGCACATAAGCTCACCCTTTGCCTTGGAAAGACCGGCATAAATGGCCGCCTCTTTACCGAAATTACGGCTGAAGGAAAGAATCTGAACATTATTTTTATCGTTCCTGCTATGATAGAGCGATTTGAGAGCGGCACGGGTTCCGTCTGTGCTGCCGTCATTTACGAAGACGAATTCGTAATCCTCGACTCTGCTTTCGAATTTTTCATTTACAAGGTCAAAGAATTTTTCTACATTTCCTTCTTCGTTATAGCAGGGAATTATAAGTGATAGTTTCATTTTATCATCTCCTCGAGAGAATGATTTGATTTAAAGATGAACCGACTGCCGCAGTTCAACGGTGCAGCAGCCGGTGTACGTTTTCTTATTTCACCTTCTCAGCGGCTACGATATCACCCTTTGCAGGTGCTTCGCCGACTTCTGAAGCGGTGTAGGTTATCTTTACATTCTGGCCCTTATTCATAATTACTACAGAGGGCTCATCGGAAGCGCTGATTGTGTAGTAAATACCGCTTTCGTCAAGTTCGATGAAGTAAACGCTTTCACCGTTCATAACTGCGGTTCTGATGTCGGTTACGGCACCGCTGACGGTTACGGCTTCTTTTTCGGGAACAGCTGTGTCATTCTGCTGATTTTCTGTATCGGTAGCATCGATGATGTCGTCGATGTCTACATCTATTTTAATATTGTTATGCTCTAATTTTTCCACGTATTCTTCCATACATTCTGCGATGGTAACACCTGTAACGGCGACCTGATAGTTCTGCACATTAACCATAGCGAAACGCTTTACGAGGCTGTCGGCATCCTTAAGGGACATAAAGTAGGTGGGCTGACCGCTGATATTGAGAAGGATGGGGAAGGTTGCATTGTAGGAATAGTCCTGAACGTCACCTTGGGCAGAGGACATAGCGGAATATTCCTTAGCACCGGATACTGCATAGAAGGAAGCATCCTTTGTTCTCATATTCACGAGAACGAAGCCGATGATAGCCTGGTCGTGACCTGCAGAGGTAACACCGGTGTACATATAAACGTCATCGTTCTGAGCCAGGTAGTTTGAGCCTTCTGTAGCTACCTTTACGCCGTCCTGACCGAGAACGGAGTTAATGAAGCCCTTCTGATACTGACCGTAGTAATTGAACTGTTCGATAAGCAGAGCATCGGAGTAAATGCCGTCGATCCACTGAAGCTCTTTGCTGTCTCTTACCTGCTCTACAGTGTATTCAGTCATTTCACCTGTAACAGCGTTAACGATAACTACACCCTTTACATCCGTACCGCCGAAAAGACCGATTGTTTTGTCTACTACAGGGCAGAGCCAGTAGGGATCACCGTTTTCGTCGATTTCAAATCTGGGTGTGTCGAAAATGTAGGTGGGATAGGCGAAACGGACATGTCTCATAAGATACTTTGAGAAATGCTCGGTGGTGGCATATCTGATGTACTCACCTTCGGGAAGGAGTACGAGCTCACTTTTCTGTGTAACCATATTTACTACTACATAGCCGGGAAGACCTTCTTTGGTGTTTTTAAGCCATTTGAAAACGTCACCGTAGGAGAGAGTGGTTACCTTGACGGGAGAGTTTTTATAGTTGATCTGTGTGAAGCTTGAAGAGATCTCGAACTGTGAAACCTTATCGATTTTTGAAAGGTCACCGAGTGTTCTGTTGGCAAGAACGCTTGCAGCTGCTGTGTCAAGAACGGGAACAGAGGAGAAGTTTGCTTCCTGAATTTCTTCGGCGAAATTTGTGTTCTCGTTTACGTCGATAATCTGACTGTAGGTTTTGGCTCTGAAAAATACAGAGGAAACAGCCATACCGATACCCACGATAACTACGAGTATACCGATGAAAATAGCGGGAATAATGGATTTTTTCTTTACATATTCGGTGTATTCGGGCTTCATCATAGCACCTGAGGTGATATTGAGCAGACCGACAAAGATAGCGGCTACCACACCGAGATACATGTAAGTATCAGTGCTTTTGAAGTTCATGGGGGGGAGCATAAAATAATATGCAACCACGGCACCGATTACAGTACCGATAATGCTGATGAGTAATTTTAATCCGGCTTTTTTGGGGACAAGATAAGCAGCCTTGCCTCTGCCTTTGCTTTCGCTGTTGCCTCCTGTGAAGTCAACCTTGATAGGATCCATTGTGAGCAACTCCTTTTCTTTGGGGTTTGATAAAATTATTAACTTGCATAATGCAGGTTAAACTATATTATTTAATTATACATAAAAGATGAATAAAAAGCAATAGAAAAAGATAAATTAAAACCGCTGTCCCTGCGGACAACGGTAGATTTGCTGTTTATTTTTTCTTTTCGGGGAGCTGTGCTACGATTATGGCGGCAAACATCAGAATACATCCGATGCCTTCGCGAAGTGTGGGAACCTGATGGAGAATTATCATAGCTGTAAGCACACCGAAAACAGACTCGAGACTCATTATCATCGTAGCGATGGTGGGTTCGGTTTTCTGCTGGCCTAAAATCTGAAGAGTGTAAGCCACACCGCTGGACATTATGCCGGAATAAGCGATTGCGGGAGCGGCCTTTAGGAGGCTTTCAGCACTCACATCCTCGAAAAGAATCATAGGTATGGCTGAAATGGCACCGGCTACAAGGAACTGAATCATCGAAAGCATAACTCCGTCTACTCTGGGAGAGACTCTGTCGATAACGAGAATGTGTACCGTGTAGCAGACGGCACAGGCTAAAACATAAAAGTCCGAGGGATGTATTTTACCGCCTTCCTTTACGCAGAGAAGATAGAGAGCGAAGACGGAAACTATTACACAGGGCCAGATGAGAGGCCTTATTTTTTTGCCGAGAAAGAGAGAGAAGATGGGAACGAGAAGGATATAGAGAGCTGTGATGAAGGCTGCCTTTCCCGGTTCTGTTCCTCCGTCGATGCCCAGCTGCTGTAAATTTGATGCGAAAAAGAGAACTATACCGCAGACAGCACCGCCTTTGATAAGATATTTTTTCTCGTCAGCAGACATTACTGCTCCGCCGTTTTTCTTTTTCTTTAATGCTGACGTTACACCGATAACGGGAAGAAGAGCCGCCGCACCTAAAAGGCTTCTCATGGAAATAAAGGTGAAGGGGCCTACGAACTCAGCTCCTGTGGTCTGTGCTACGAAGGAGCTGCCCCATATAACGGCACAGAGCATCAGCAGAAATGAGCCTATAAGATTATCTTTTCTTTGTTTTATCATAAATTTTTAACCTCGTGATATAAGTGGATTATCCCAGTGCGGGAATGAACTGTCCCAGAAAATCAAAAAGATAGCACATAGGGACAACGAGAATAAGAGCGGGGAAGAAGTTAGCTACCTTTATTTTCGAAATTCCGGCCAGATTAAGACCGAGAGCCATAATCATAATTGAACCGACACAGGTGATCTCTCCTATGGTGAAGGAGTCGAGAAAAGGCTCCAGAACTCCTGCTGTTAGAACTATTCCGCCCTGAAAAATGAAAACGAAGGCGGCGGCGAAGATGACACCGATGCCGAGAGAGGCAGAAAGCATCATCGAAGAGAAAAGGTCGAGAATGCTCTTTGTTATGAGCGTTGTATTGTCACCCTTAAGACCTGCATCGAGAGAGCCTAAAATGGTCATAGCACCGATACAGAAAACGAGACTTGCCGTTACGAAGCCCTCGGCAAGAGAGCTTTTTCCGCTATCCTTGGTTTTGATTTTTTTTGAAAGCCATTCGCCTGCACCGTTTAATTTTCCGTCGATGTCGAGAGCGGTTCCGATTAAAACACCGATAACCATAGAGAAAATGGATATGAGTACGTTTTCTCCCTTGAGCATACCCTGTATACCGATTAAAATTACGCACAGACCGATGCCTGTCATAACGGCATCACTGTATTTTTTGCTTATGCTTTTTTTGAAAAGCAGTCCCATAGTACTGCCGATAATTACCGTGCATACATTTATGAGTACGCCGAGCATAAGAGTCACTTCTTTCTTTTTTGTAAATGTTTATTCATTTTAGCATAAAAGACTTTTAATGACAATAATTTTAATTTGAAAATTAATATAGTTTTTATTGCATTTACGGTCACATTATTGTATAATTCTAACAACTGATTATAAAGGAGAGATAATATGAACCCTTTCTTTATGTTTTCTAAGGAAGAAACGGATACCAAGGTAGCCAATAACCGACTGCTGTCCTATGCGGCCGGTCTTGTCGGTCAGAATATGACCTACGGTTTCGTTTCGAGCAGACTTTTCGTTTATCTGAACACTATTCTGAAAATTCCTTCGGAAAAAACAGGTATCATCACCGGTGTAAGCACTCTGTGGGATGCTGTTAATGACCCGATTGTAGGTGCTTACCTTGACAGAAGAAAGCATAAGCCGGGACAGAAGCTCCGTCCCTTCCTTCTGTGGACACCTGCCATTATCGGTGCTCTCGTGGTGCTGATGTTCATCGACTTCGGCTTTTCTCAGGCACAGACCATTGCGTTTGTTCTTGCTCTTTACATACTCTTTGATGTCTTTTATTCTTTACAGGATATAGCCATCTGGGGTGTTAGTGCTATGTCCAGTCCCGACTCGGCTGAACGAAGACGAGTAATTCAGTGGATTACTATTGCGGCAGGTCTCGGCGGAACAATAGCCAGTCTTTTCCCCACTATGAAGGATATTTTTGTAAAGCAGGAGATAATGTCTGAAAAGAATACCTATTTTTTAGGTGCAGTTATTTTCGGCTTTATCGGTATGCTTATTGCTATGCTTGCTTACAGGATGAAGGAAAAGGTCGATCCTATCGAGGCTGATAAAAAGGACAGCCTTTTAAAGGATATCCTCGACTTAAGACATAACAAGACAATGATTATAGTTTGTCTGGCCAGAATAGTTCAGAGTATTTCTCTCGCTCTTCCCTGGGAGTATTTCTTCGAAACACAGGGCATAGCCTATAAGCTCGGCAATACCGAAATTTCAGGCGGTACGGCTCAGGTCGTTTACGGCTTTATTATGGGTATTCCCGGTGCCTTCGCCATGTTCTTTGCCGTTAAGCTCATAAACAGGCTCGGCGGTAATAAAAAGCTCCTGGTATTCTCCGAGGGTATCACGGTAGTTGCCCGTATTATAGCATTCTATGTCGGTGCCAATGACCGTTTCCTCAATATCGGATCTCTCGCAGTAGTTATGGCCCTTCTCGGCACCGCACAGATTTTCACCAATATGAAGGATATAGCCCACCGTTCACTTCTTACTAACTCCATTGATGAGGTTGAGCTCGAAACAGGTAAGCGTACTGAGGGTATCGTATTCTCTATGCAGAACTTCGTTTCCAAGGTTACAGGTGCTATTCCGAAGTTTATCCAGGGTTACTTACTTAAGTTTCTCGGCTTTAATCCCAATGTAAAGGTAGCATCAAATCAGACCGTTATCAATGCACAGACAGCTCCCCGATTCCTCAAATACCGTTGGCACAGCTTCATTCTCGGTCCTGCTATCGGTTCAGTTCTTTATCTTATCGTTATCTTATTCCTCGACAATGACGACGCTGCACATATGGCAGAGGTTGAAAGAGAGCTCAAGGAAAAGAGAGAAGCTGCTGCAAAGGCTGCTGTGGAGGCATAATATGAAGGTTTTGTGTGTTATTGATATGCAGAATGATTTTATCGACGGAGCTCTCGGCACGAAAGAGGCAGTAGCCATAGTCGATAAGGTAAAAGAAAAAATCGCTCTCTACCGTAAAAACGGTGACAGAATTATTTTCACCAGAGATACTCACGGTGAGGATTATCTTGACACGGCTGAGGGAAAAAAGCTTCCTGTTCCACACTGTATAAAGGGTACTGACGGATGGCAGATTACATCCGAGCTTGACACTCAGGGCTGTGAAATAATCGACAAGCCTACCTTCGGCTCCTATGAGCTGGCTGAAGCTGTGGCTCAGACGGAAAATCTTGAAGAGGTTGAGCTTCTCGGCCTTTGTACGGATATATGTGTTATCTCGAATGCTATGCTTATCAAGGCTAAGGTTTATGAAACTCCCGTTACTGTAGACGGTACTGCTTCGGCGGGTGTTACGCCCGAAAGTCACCTTAATGCTCTCGAGAGTATGAAAATGTGTCAGATCGGGATTATCGATTGACAAATATTAATAATATGTGATATTATTGTTATGCAAAGATATATTCTTTAAGAAAGGAGTAAAATATTATGACAATCAGAGAAGTTATCGATATGCTTACAAAGATTATTAAAGAGCTTATGGCTTTCCTCGCACCTCTTTTTGAAAAGAAGGAAGAAGAAGCAGAAGGCGAAGTAACTGAATAAGAACAGAAAATTAAATCCGTGGGCTTACGCTCGCGGATTTTTTTGCTTTAATAGGTCTAAAAATCAACAAACTGTTAACTATATTTCGTAAATAACAAAAATTTGTCAGTATTTTAAGATTTGTTTGACAATAGAAAAATTAAGTGATAATATTAGGTAAAGTAATTTAATTATTTTTTATTTTTTGGATAAGAAGAAGGTTATAGTATGAGTAACGAAAGAAAAAAGGTATTACTTATAGTCAATCCCTGTGCAGGCAGAACAAAGTCCAGAGCAGGTACTTTTGAAATTGTAGATAAATTTTCAAAGAACGATTATGAATTCACTGTTCGCACCACAGCCTGTCAGGGTGATGCTACAAATATAGTAAAAAGAGAGCTCGATGAGCATGATATGGTAGTATGCTGCGGCGGTGACGGTACACTCAACGAAACAGTAAACGGCGTTATGGATATGCCTCGTCGTGTACCTATCGGTTATATTCCCTCAGGCTCCACCAACGACCTTGCTTCCACTCTCGGTATCCCCAAGGATATCAAGGAAGCTACAGATCTTATTATGAGCGGTGAAATGAATGACTATGACGTAGGTCTTTTCAATAACAGATACTTTACCTATGTGGCTTCCTTCGGTGCATTCACCCGTTCATCCTATGCTACCAGTCAGAAGCTTAAAAACAAGGTCGGTTATCTTGCTTATCTTACCACCGCTGTGCCGGAGATATTTGATATCAAAAATTATAAGCTGAGAATCGAGCATGACGGCGGAGTTATCGAGGGTTATTTCGTTTTCGGTGCTATTTCAAACTCCACATCGGTAGGCGGCTTTATCGACTTCGATACGAACGAAATCAAGCTTAATGACGGTACATTCGAGCTTCTCCTGTGCAGAGGTCTTAAGTTCAGCGGTGTGTTTCCCGCTCTTGCGAAGGTAAAACAGAAAAAGTTTGACGGCAATCCTCTCATTTTCCTTCATACGAAGAAGCTTAAGGTTACCTGTCTCGAGGGTGAAATGGACTGGACATTGGACGGTGAGTACGGCGGAAGACATAAAAATGTGATGGTTCATGTTCTTCACGGTGCAATACATATCTGCTCGACAGAAAATCCTCTTTTCGAAAAGCACGAAATCCCTGAGTTTACTCCTGCTGTTTCACATGAAGAAGAAGCTGAGCCTGTCAAGGAAAAGGAAAACAAATTTTTCAAAAAGCGTAAGCTGCAGAAGGAATCCGCAGAGGACGATGCAGCGGGGGCAGAGCAGGAAGAAGAGTCTAAGGACGAAACCACGGTATAAATTTTACCTGTGTAATTTTTTCCAAATCAACTGTTTGTGAAAAAAACTATTGATTATACACATACTTTACTGTATGATAATAGACGAAAGATAAAGTTCTTCGATTTTGTAAACTATTTTTTAATAAATTGTTGACAAAACGAATTTTATGGAGTATACTGTCCTCATAGACAGATTATGACAGTGAGGAGGAACGACTTTGGATTTTATGGATTATGTAAAAGCTCTTATAGATTTTATTATGAAGTTGGTTGCACTCTTCAAAAATGAGGAAATACCTGAAGAGGAAACAAAATAATCTTAAATTAAAAAAGGCTGTTTTATAACAGCCTTCAGACTGATGACAAACCCTCGTTTCTCACCGATTTGAGGGTTGATTTTTTATC
>CALCHE010000068.1 GCA_937901145.1 uncultured Clostridia bacterium | reverse complement strand
TAAACAAAGCGCCCTTTTTGCCTCGGAAAATACTTTCCTCGGTGGCCGCCTTCGTGGACTCGGCGGAGATAAAAAACTGCCGTTTTACAGTATAATTTTTATTCTGCTTCGCCCCGTTCAAAGCAGGCCGTTCGCAGCTCCGTTTTTTAAGTAGCGCAAAACATCCACACCTCAAAGAACAGCGCGCCCGTTGGTTGCGCAGATAACCGATAAGACTTTGGATTTACAGATAAGTTTAATGTATCCGTTATTACTTTTACGCATATTATCGTAAACAAATATGTAGGGACATAGCGTGCCGTGTCCGCCAAATTTTTTAACCTTCACATCTGCACAAAAATTAAAATCTTAAAAAAGAAAAAAGCTATTGTCTTTGCCGTGAATAATGTGATATTATATATGCAATAAGACAAAGGAGGCAGATTTATGCAGGTCTTTATTAATAATATAGTATACAAATTTATCAGCCTTATCGTGTCTGTGGCTATGCTTTTCGGCTATTCGGGTAAATGTCTGAAGGCTGACAGCAGTAACTGGAACACAAATTACAAATATGTTTTCGTTCACGGTCTTTCCGGCTGGGGCAGCTACGATGCCGCCTACAAGGTTATGCCCTACTGGGGAATGTTCGGCGGCGACCTTATGAAATATCTTAACGACAAAGGCTTCGACTGCTATGCCGCTTCCGTGGCTCCCTCAGCCAGTGCATGGGACAGAGCCTGTGAGCTTTATGCTCAGCTTACGGGTAATGTGGTTGACTACGGAAAAGCACACAGCGAGCAGTGCGGTCACGAAAGATACGGCACCGACTACACAGGCAGAGCACTCATCGACTCCTTCAGCAGCGAGGACAAGATTAATCTTTTAGGTCACTCCTTCGGCGGTGCCACGGTACGACTTTTCGCCGGTATAATGGAAAAGGGCGTCGAGGATGAAATCAGCTCTACACCTGAAAATGAGCTTTCCGACTTCTTTAAGGGCGGTAAAGGCGACTGGATTTACAGCATCACTGCTTTAGCCGCACCTCATAACGGCACCTCTGCCTATATGGTAGACAAAGAGGATATGCCTGAAAAGGAAACGGCTCTGGACGGTGTTATCAATGAAATTCAGTACGCTATGAGTAATCTTATCAGAGTATCCACAGGCGGACAGGATGACGGCAGAAGTGAAAAGGACTTCGCATCCTACGATATGTACATCGATAACGCTCTCGAGCTTAACAAGGAAATTCTCACTCTCAGGGATGCTTATTATTTCTCCTTCCCCTGCAATGCTACAGAGCAGAAGGCGGACGGCACCTGGTCTCCCGTCGAGAAAAAGATGGAATCTCTTTTCGTTGCTTCCTCCAAGGCTATGGGTGCATACACAGGCGAAACCAAGGGCGGTTATGCAGTTGACGAATCCTGGCAGCAGAACGACGGTCTGGTAAATACTCTTTCCGCCACAGCTCCCTTCGGTGCGCCTCAGAAGGATTTCGACATTAATAATATAGAAAAGGGAATATGGAACGTTATGCCCACCTATGAGGGCGACCATATGTCACTTCAGGGCGGTATGACCAAGCCTAATAATGTGAGAGACTTTTATGTGGAGCATCTCTCTATGATTAACAGTCTGTGATTGAAAATCAAATAACAGCCCTTGTTTTTCGGAATTTCACTTTCCGTTTGCATGAATTAAAAAGCACTCACTTCACAGTGAGCTGCCCCAAATTGTGCGGACAGCACAAAAAAGCACCTATGGTAGGTAAAATAAAAATTTAAGCAACATACTGACTTCGTTTTTCTTGCGGAGTCAGTTTTGTTTTTAATTGAATTCTTTCATTGTTGTAAAAGTGAATGTATTGACCTATGAGGAGGCGAGCCTCCTCATAGGTTCGCAATTTTGTCCGATAGATACATTCTGTTTTTAGTATCGAAAAGAAATTTTCAGCCATAGCATTATCATAAGGGTTGCCACGTCTTGACATTGATGGAATTATGCCGTATGATTTAGTCAGGTTGAAATATGCTTGCGACGTATATTGAAACCCTTGGTCACTGTGGAGCCGCAACTCTGCAGTGATTTTTTCTTTTCTCTTAGCAGCTTTAATTGTTCTTAGCACAAGATTTACGTTTTGCTCTGTTCCGGTTTTGTATGCAACTATACTGTTATCATATAAATCTCTGATTACAGACAGATAAAGAGTTCCTTGCCCGGTCTTTATGTATGATATATCTGTAACCCACT
>CALCHE010000067.1 GCA_937901145.1 uncultured Clostridia bacterium | reverse complement strand
TCGATGTCTTTATCAGCGAGCATTTCCTTATAGTCTGCATAAACCTTTTCAATACCGTATTTATCGGCAAGCTCCTGTAATCCGTCCTTGAAAACGTCAGTGATACCGAGAACTTTTGCAGTAGGTACATTGTATGTAATTGACTGCATGTGGACTTTACCGATACGACCTGCACCGATAATACCGATGTTTAACTGTTTCATATTTTTCATCCTCCGTTAATGTGGAAATAGAATTTGTGCATTAAGCACTATTCGTATTAATTATAACATAAAGAACATCTGAATTTCAATAAAAAAATCAGATGTTCTTTAAAAATATTTAACTTTTTTACTTAACAGGAATTAAATAGAACTCAAACTCAAGTTCTTCCTTAAGATATACCCTATACTGCTTAAGAGTATTCGGTCCGCAGCTGTTGCTGCCGGTTCCTCTCACAAAACCGTCGATGTTCACACTGACGAAATTCTCTCGTCTTACATCTTCAATGTGTCTTGCTTTTTCTAAGGTTTCGTTACTGTAATTATGGGCACTGAAGGAGAAGGGTTTATTACAGGCGCGCACCGTAATTCCGTTACCCTCGCCGTCAGTAAGCTTGACATATCGGCATTCACCGTGGTTACCGTTATCCTGAGGTCTGATGTAATCCACATTAAGGCCGTCAACAGTAGAGGTATAAATACCCATTATGCTTTGTTCTTTGAAGTCAGGCAGGTTTTCGAGATCACCCAGTCCGTAATACTCTACATTCTGCAGAGCTTTATCGAACTTGACATTAACACCGAAGCGCGGAAGCTCGATAGCCTTTAATGTGAACTTTTTAAGTTCTATTTCACTTTTGACATAAACTGTGCCGTCGGGATAAACCCTGTATTTGAGTTCATATTCATAAACAGGCTTATTATTCAGACAAAGATCCCATTCGGTTTTGATCTTTATGTAGCCCTTCTTTTCTCTGCATTTGAACTCTCTGAACACAGGAGTCATAGCATCAAAGCCCTGCTTTTTCCAGCCCTTGACAATATTTCTGTCGTTATCGAGATAAGGTCTGTAAATATTCGCACCGAAGCCTTTTCCGTCAGCAAGAAGTTCTCTACCTTCTATTTTATAGCTGATTAAAGCACCGTTATTTTTCGAGAAGGTTATACTGCCATTTTCAAAGCCTATAATATATTCATCTTTGTTCTGAGAAACCTCAAGCTTACCCTCAGAAGTGAGCTCGGGTTCGGCAATTTTTTCACAAAGGGTTATCTGCTCTTTGGCAATCTCTTCACCTGAAGGATCAGTATAAATAAAGGTGATGTGATAATCCTTACCACTGACTGTCTTACAGTGTTCAACAGTCACCGTTCTACTTTCAAGAGGAGGTATAACTGTTTCTAATTCTCCCCTGTCAATAACTCTGCCGTTTTCGAGAAGCTCGTAGGTAATCTTTATATCCGAGGAATCGGTAAAAGCTCTGGTATTTCTGAATGAATAGGCGTTTTCACCTGTTTTTTCACATCTTAACGGACGGTACACATTTTTCATCTCATAAGCACCGGTATGAGGTGTTCTGTCAGGATAAACGAGGCCGTCAACGCAGAAATTATCGTCGTGAATTCTCTCACCGTGATCACCGCCGTAAGTATATTTATACTTGCCGTTTTCGTGATATACGCTGTGGTCAGCCCATTCCCAAATGCAGCCACCTGTAAGGTTTTCATATGCATATATAAGGTTCCAGTAATCCTCCAGAGATCCGGGACCCACACCCATAGCATGGCAGTATTCACAGAGGAAGTGAGGCTTATTCTTATACCTTTTTCCGAGCTTATGCTGACCGATTTTTTCGAGAAGAGACGGTATCTGATACATTTCGGAAATAACATCATAAGAGCCTCTCGGAGTTCTGATAGCACCCTCATAGTGAACAGGAATATCCGACACCTCTTTAAGACGTTTACAGCACTCATCGTGATTTTTCCAACCGCCCGATTCATTACCGAGACTCCACATGGTAATCGAAGGATGGTTTTTATCTCTTTCATACATTCTCATTACTCTGTCATC
>CALCHE010000066.1 GCA_937901145.1 uncultured Clostridia bacterium | reverse complement strand
TTTCATAACCCATACAGGAGAAGCCGTATTCTACGTGATAGGTGTAGGGAGCCTTAGATTTCCATATTCTCTGAAGACAGCCGGGAAGTGAACCCGAAGAGCCAATGACAATGGAATCATCAGCGATAACCTCATTGATTATACCGAGAGCTCTCATCTGAGAAAGAACGCCGTTTACTACAGGAGCATTATAGCAGCGAGTGATTTCCGCATCAAAGGAACCCTTAGCATCTGCAATCTCTGTAGTCCACTTTGATTTATATCCGTCAAGCTTAGCCATAATTGCTTCAACAGATGCTTTCGCATCAGCAATAACTGCAGTAGAGTCCATTTTGAATGCATCAAAAGAGCATACATTTATCGAAAGCATCTTAACATCAGGATTCTGGAAGCCCCACTTGGAACAGGTAGTAAAGTCAGTAAGTCTGGTTCCGACAGCAATAACAAGGTCTGCCTTCTTTGCGATAGCATTAGCGGCAGCACCGCCTGTTACACCGCATCCGCCCATATTGAGAGGATGTGCATAAGGAATCTGACCCTTGCCAGCCTGTGTTTCACCGACAGGAATATTGTACTTTTCAGCGAACGCAAGAACTGATTCATAGCTTTCGGAATAGGTAACACCACCACCTACGATAAGCATGGGCTTTTCAGCGTTTTTAATCATTTCCACAGCTGCATCGATTTCTCTGTCAGAAGGCACTCTTCTGTCCATATACCAGACTCTCTTCTGAAGGAAGTAGTCGGGATAATCGAAGGCTTCAGCCTCTACATCCTGAGGCATGGCGATGCACACAGCACCTGTGTCAGCAGCATCGGTAAGAACGCGCATAGCATTGATACAGGCTGTCATAAGCTGTTCGGGACGCTCTATTCTGTCCCAGTATTTACAAACGGCACGGAATGCATCGTTTGATGTGGTGGAATAGGAATGAGGCTGCTCTACCTGCTGTAAAACAGGGTCGGGCTGACGGCACGCAAAAGTGTCACCGGGAAGAACCAAAAGAGGAATTCTGTTCGCTGTGGCAGTACCGCAGGCAGTAACCATATTGAGAGCACCGGGTCCGATGGACGAGGTACAGGGAATAATTTTTCGTCTGTTATTCTGTTTGGCGAAGGCAATAGCTGCGTGAGCCATACCCTGCTCGTTATGTCCCTGATAATATGTAAGACTGTGTCCGCCCTGTTCGAGAGCCTGACCGATACCTACTACGCATCCGTGACCGAAAATACCGAAGATACCGTCAACGAACTTCGTTTCTTTTCCGTCAAAGCTTACATACTGATTATCAAGAAACTTTACAAGAGCCTGAGCCATTGTAAGACGCATATTGATCAATCCTTTCTGAACTATCTCTTATAAACACTTCAAGGAGTGCATTTTACTGCACTCCCAAAGTTAAATTACATAATTTCTGAAATTTTAACGGGTCTGCCTTCCTTAACTGATTTCTTTGCAGCGAGAGCAACAAGAATAGAATTAAGACCGTCAAGACCTGTGGTAGGTGTGGGCTTATCATTAAGAACTGCATCTACGAACTGAACCATCTCATCACGGAAAGACTGCATATATCTTTCGAGGAAGAAGTAGAGAGGTTTGTCGGTAGTTACACCGTCAGCGTTCATAACAGTAACATTGGTAGGTGTGTCGTTAGAAGCCATAGCAGCTCCGAGAGAGCCGAACACTTCGATTCTCTGGTCGTAACCGTAAGCAGCACGACGGCTGTTATCAATAACACCGAGAGCACCGTTTTCAAATTTAAGATTGATAATAGCGGTATCAACGTCACCTGCTTCACCGATAGCGGGATCTACGAGACAGGTAGCACTTGCATATACTTCTGTAACATCAGCACCTGCAAGGAAACGAGCCATATCAAAATCGTGAATAGTCATATCGAGGAACATACCGCCGGAAACTGCGGCATATTCTGCCGGAGGAGGCTCGGGGTCGCGTGAAGTAATTTTGATAAGTTCAAGATTACCAACCTTACCTTCATTGATAAGTGAACGTACATGTGCGAAGTTATGGTCAAAACGTCTGTTGAAGCCTACCTGAAGCTTAACACCTGCTTCAGCTACAGCGTCGATAACTGCCTTTACCTTTTCAGGTGTAAGGTCAACGGGCTTTTCACAGAATACGTGCTTACCTGCTTTAGCAGCTTCGATAGAAATGTCTGCATGTGTATCCGTGGAAGAGCAAACGAGAACTGCGTCGATGTCTTTATCAGCGAGCATTTCCTTATAGTCTGCATAAACCTTTTCAATAC
>CALCHE010000065.1 GCA_937901145.1 uncultured Clostridia bacterium | reverse complement strand
GTGACGACCGTGACGACCTCTGTGGTAGTGGCAAATAAGTTGTCACGGTTGACACGGTTGTCACGCCTGCAGTACGAACTTAATTCGTCTGCCTGCGTGAGTGCGCCTGCTTTCATAGAGAATACCGTACTCATTAAGCAGTCGCCCGGCGGTGACATTAAGCTTCATTCCTAACTGAATTGGCGTAATGTCCGTCTCGATAAAATCTCTGAAGTCGGAAATGCTTCCGTCCCACACGGGATTTTCTTCCGTGATTTTTTCTGCAATCAATTCAAGCAACGGGTCAGGCTTTTCTTTCCAAAGCTCTGTTTCAACTCTCTCAAGCTCCCACACAAGTCGCTCTTCATTTCTGACAAGAAACAGTCGTTGGTCCTGTTGGTCACGACCGGAGATATCAAGTGTAGCCGTCTTTGCCGTTCGCTTCTCCTTCTGCAGGAGGAAAGCTCCGTCGGCGGCACCGAGTAAACCGTTGGTACCCGAAATCATATCGAACTTGTCCCCCGAATTTTGTTTGCGTGTGTGATGCACAAGAAGAAGACAGATACCGTATCGGTCAGAAAAATTTTTAAGCTGAGCAATCACCTCGTAATCATTTGCGTAAGAAAACTTTTCCGCACCCGACTCTCTCACCTTCTGCAAGGTGTCTATGATGATAAGTCTTGTGTCGGGATTCTCTTCAATAAATTTTTCAAGCTGTTCAAAGAGTCCGCCATTGAGATTCTTTGCCGACACGGAGAAGAACAGATTGTTCGTACCTTCCGTTCCGAACATTCGGTAAAGTCTTTTCTGCAGTCGTGAGTAATCATCCTCGAGTGCAAGATAAAGCACCTTGCCCTGTCTGACCTCGTTTTCCCAAAGAGGCTTACCCGTACTCACATGATAAGCAAGTTGTGCCATCATAAAGCTTTTACCGACCTTCGGTGCACCGACGAAAAGATAAGTACCGGGATAAAGTATTCCGTCAATGATTGCAGGTTTACTCAGGTACGCCGTATCATAAAGCTCACTCATTGTTACCGTCTTCATATATGACGGGTCCATAGCCTTACGAAGTTCTCTTTGCATCTGAGCAAATTTCTCTTCAAAGCTATTGATATTTTCTTCTCCGTCGGGTATAATATTATCAATAGATTTTTGATTTGACTGTCCTTCATCTGGTGGTGCAGATGTGTAAGGGACGGTCTTTTCTTTTGTTACATCATTCATTAAAGTCTCCTTTCAATCCCTGAAGTGTTACCGTGATGAGCTTTATTATTTCAAGCATCTCATCGGTAACTTCATTTTTGTTTTTAAGCTCTTCAAGCACAAGGGCAAGATTATTTCTCAATGCCTTGAACACTCTCGGATTACCACCCTGCACAACAATGTCCTGCTGCATACAACGGCGGTAACAGTATTCCTGTTTACTCAGTCCCGATATTGCAACGGCCTTGTTTATCTGTTCGTTCTCTTCGGGTGAAACTCTGAACCCCACTGTTATACTGCGAAAACGATTATGCTTGTCTAAATTTTTCGCTGACATTTTACTCACGCTCCATATTTAATTTTTCTGCAATCTCTGTTTGCTTTGACGGGAAGAGATGAGCATAACGGTAAGTGATATCGATACTTTCGTGACCTACTCTGTCCGCAATAGCAAGAGGAGTGAATCCCATATCGATGAGAAGTGAAACATGTGAGTGTCTCAAATCGTGAATACGGATTTTCTTCACGCCCGTTTCCTTACAGCCTCGTCGCATCTCACTGTGAAGATAGGCTTTAGTTATAAGAAAAACTCTGTCGTTCTTCCTCGGCTTGTAAAGACCTTTGAAATAGATTTTCATTTCATCACAGAGGAAGTCGGGCATCACGATTGTTCTGTTACTCTTCTTTGTTTTCGGCGTAGTAACAACATCCTTACCCTTGATGCACTGATATGACTTGTTGATTCTTACGGTCTTCTTTTCAAAATCAAAATCACCGTAAGTCAGAGCAAGCAGCTCACCGAGGCGGATACCGCACCAATAAAGCATTTCAAATGCGTAATAGGATAAGGGCTTGTCCATCATCGAATCAGCGAATTTCATATACTCCTCTTTCGTCCAGAAGAGCATTTCCTTTGTGTTCTCTCTGCCCATATTGCCGACCTTTGCAGCAGGATTAGCAGGAAGCTCATAAAACCTTACGGCGTGATTAAAAATTGCACTGAGCTGATTGTGAATCGTTTTAAGGTATCCCGATGCATAAGGCTGACCGTCTTTATCACGGTACGCCATCATTTCCTTCTGCCAGGCAATGACATCGGAAACCTTGATTTCACACATCTTCTTTTTCTTGAAGTACGGCAAAATCTTAAGCTCGATAACACTGGTTTTCATTACCCAGGTGTTTTCCTTCAAGCGTTCCTCGAGGTCGCTTTTGTAGATGTCATAGAACTCTGCGAAGGTCATATTCAGGTCGCCTGTGTTTTTGTTGAGAAATGTGTTTTCCCAAGCGACTGCTTCTTTACGGGTCTTGAAGCCACGCTTCATCTTTCGGTCGCTTTCACCCTTCCAGTTCGTGTAGTACACCAATACATACCACGTACCTCTTTTGCTGTCTTTGTATACAGCCATTGAATCAATCCTTTCTTCTTATTTTTCTTTGGGCATACCGTAAATCTGTTCTGACAGATAACGGCGGCTCACTTTACCCTTGATTACGAAATAGCCCTTTGCTTCAAGCTCTTTGTTGAGCTTCTGCATAATATCATAAGCAAGAGTTTTGGAAATACCGAGTTCTTCGCTGATTTCCTTTGCATTCATAAGTACTGCCATGTGTTTGTTCTCCTTTCTTTAAGATTTATTACAAGTCGGTTGCCCGACATTGAATACAAAATACAAATTACCCTCTACTTTATTACGGACAATTTACAAGCAAAAGCGGAAGTATTCTTAATAAACTTTTTATCTCTCTACTTTCCTACGGACAATTTTTTTGACTTTTGGCAAGTATATATCCTGATTATTTTTAAAATATCTAAAAACAATTCTCACCTATACGGACTGGGAGAAACTAAATGGAAACCCCAAATTTGAAATGTTTTCAAAACATTCAAAATATCCTTCTACTTTCCTACGGACATTTTTTAACCAAAAGAGAACCATCTCATTTGAAAGTTTTCAAAACGTTCAAAATATCCCTTCACTTATTTACGGACATTTTATGATTAAAAATTAGCCCCCTAAATAAAACTTTTTATAGGTTAAAGATATCTCTCACTTATACCCACAGAGAAACAGTAAATGCACACCCTGTTTTTGATAAGTTTTTAGAATATTTACATTCTCCCCTACTTTCCTACGGACATTTTTCGAGTGAAAATCAGCCTCTTTGTTCGAACGTTTTAAAACTGTTTACAAGTGGTCTGAAAAACAATTCTCACTTATACGCACTGGGAAAGGGTGAATGGACACCCTAAAATTTAAATGTTTTCAAAATGTTTAAAATTACCCTCTACTCTTTATTGGGACATTCTTTAGTGGCCTGTTGCGGATTAATTTTTGAAATTTACTAATTCTTTATAAAACTACAGGATTTTATAACAGTATCACGCTATCGAAAAATGTCATAAAAAAATACCTCTCTCGAATGAACTAAGTGTTCAAACGAGAGAGGTTTTCTCTTGTATGAAATTATGTGGAAAAGCCGGATACAGTATCAAATTGGTATCACGAGGCTTTTTGAAAATCCCGAAACCCTTTATTTTACTGGGCTCACGGGCTTTCGTTTACTTATTCCCACTCGCTCCTCGAAAGATAGACTTAAACAATTTTGTGTAAGTAATATCTAATGTGATATACAGAGTGGAAGTATTATACTAAAAATATGGGCTGTCTGATTTTTGGTTGCCATAGTGTTGCCGAGGATTGCGTGTTGATGTCCTCTGCTGTATTTTAATTATAACATAGAAGAAAATATATTTCAAGAGTTTAAAGCAAGAAAACGTTGTTTAAAAAACATATAGTCGCCGAAATATAATATATTTCAGCGACTATAATAAAACTAGTTTTAGTTAGCTTTCACATATACAACAAGTTTATACACCAAATCGAGTAACATAATAATAAGATCAATAAGTCTAATGATAATGTCTCCCCAAGTTGCAACACCTTCAGTGGCTTCTCTTCCATTAATGGCGTTATCAAGATTGACAAGCATCTTGTTATACTGAGTCATTACATCACTATCATTTAACGGAAGGTTATTTTCTACTACATTACCTTCTTCATCAAGCACAACATAATTTTCTATGAATGCTTCAAACTCTGCCAGAGCTGCTTCAATCTTTTCTCTTTCGTCTTCCATTAATTCGTCAGATAAAAGTTTCTCCTCCGCTTCATCAATAAGTTCAAAAGCATCATCAATATTGAAGGCAGCTTCTTCTGTTTTTTCATATCCGCAATCTGTACATTCGTAAACAATTGTTCCTACATTGTTTTCATCGTAAACGGCAGATATAACCGTGAAGATATGACCAAGAGCAGCTATAGATTCCTGAGGCACTATAATTTCTCCACAGACTAAACATTCAACACCTTCAGTTAAGCCCTCGTTAATACAATCAGGAGCCACTTCGGGAAGTATAGATTCAATGTGTCCTGTTTTCTCTATGATAATCTGTTCAATTATTACTGTACCGCAAGATTCACAATGAGAACCTTCTGTAAGACCGAAATCCTTACAAGTTGCATTTACAGCTTCATCAATAACAACATTCTCATGGTTATCCTTTTTGACCGGAAGTACTGAACCGACAGCCTTAACGGTGCCGCAACATTCGTAACATTCATCACCACTATAACCCTCGGTTACACAAGTAGCTTCTACAGAATTTTTGGTTATAGTATTAACAGATGCGTGGTTATTTGCATCAACTGCAATTGTTTCAGTGTTTGAATCCTTACATGCTGAGCATGTATATGTCATTACACCTGTATCTTTACAGGTTGCTACCTTTGTTACCTTACCTTCGTAGTCGTGATTTTCTGTTGCAGGGATTTCTTTACCGTCTGCAATCTTTGTATTACAACCGAGACAGTATGTGTCACCTGTGTAACCCTTTGTATGACAGTTTGCAACTGTTACATTGCGTACTTCAGTCTCACTGTCATGGTTGTTTGAATCAACGAGAATTTCTTCCATGTAAGAATCGCCACATACTGAGCAGGTATATGTCATTACACCTGTTGCTTTACAGGTTGCTGCCTTTGTTACCTTACCTTCATAGTCGTGGTTTTCTGTTGCAGGGATTTCTTTACCGTCTGCAATTTTTGTATTACAGCCAAGGCAATATGTATCACCTGTGTAGCCGGTTTCACCGCAGTTTCCTGTTACTGCATTTCTGATTTCAGTCGCACCGTCATGGTTTGCTGAATCAATTGCAATTTCCTTACCGCTTGCTATCTTTGTATTACAGCCGAGACAGTAAGTGTCACCGGTGTAGCCCTTTGTATGACAGTTTGCAACTGTTGCATTACGTACTTCTGTCTTGCCGTCATGGTTGTTTGTATCAACGGGAATTGCTCTTGTTGTTGTGTATGTACAAGCCTCATATTCATCTGTTTCTGCACAATT
>CALCHE010000064.1 GCA_937901145.1 uncultured Clostridia bacterium | reverse complement strand
CTCTTATCAATACAAGACCTGTTATCGCAGCAGTAAGAGAGTTCTTCGGTTCATCACCCCTTTCTCAGTTTATGGACCAAAATAACCCCCTCGCAGAGCTTACTCATAAGAGAAGACTTTCAGCCCTCGGCCCCGGCGGTCTTTCCCGTGACCGTGCAGGCTTCGACGTTCGAGACGTTCACTACTCCCACTACGGCCGTATGTGTCCCATCGAAACTCCTGAAGGTCCCAACATCGGTCTTATCTCCTATCTTGCTACCTTCGCAAGAATCAATGAATACGGCTTCATCGAGGCTCCCTTCCGTCCTATCGACAAGGAAACAGGTAAGGTTCTCGAAACATTTGAATATATGACAGCTGATGTAGAAGACGAATATACAGTTGTTCAGGCTAACGAAAGACTTGACGAGGAAAACCGCTTCATAAGAAATAAGGTTAACGCACGTCACCGTGACGAATTCCTCGAAATCGATCCCTCCAGAGCAGATTACATGGACGTTTCACCGAAGATGGTTGTTTCTGTAGCTACAGCACTCATTCCCTTCCTCGAAAACGACGACGCTAACCGCGCTCTTATGGGTTCAAACATGCAGCGTCAGGCAGTTCCTCTTCTTACCTGTGACTCTCCTATGGTCGGTACAGGTATGGAGTACAAGGCAGCTACTGACTCAGGCGTATGTGTACTTGCCAAAGCAGCAGGTACCGTTACCTATGTAAGTGCTGATAAGGTTGACGTTCTCACTGATGACAACCGCGTTGACACATATAATCTTATTAAGTTTATGCGCTCCAACCAGGGCACCTGCATCAACCAGAAGCCCGTAGTAAAGGTTGGCGACCGCGTAGAGGAAAAGCAGGTTATCGCTGACGGTCCTGCTACAGATAACGGTGAAATCTCCCTGGGTAAAAATGCTCTCATCGGCTTTATGACCTGGGAAGGCTACAACTACGAAGACGCCGTTCTCATCAATGAAAAGTTAGTACGTGATGATGTTTACACATCTATCCACATCGAAAAATACGAGCTCGAAGCCAGAGATACCAAGCTCGGACCCGAAGAAATCACAAACGACATTCCCAATGTCGGTGATGCTCTCAAGGATCTCGACGAAAGAGGTATCATCCGTGTAGGTGCTGAGGTTCACGCAGGTGACATCCTCGTAGGTAAGGTTACACCCAAGGGTGAAACAGAGCTTACCGCAGAAGAGAGACTTCTCCGTGCTATCTTCGGTGAAAAGGCAAGAGAAGTAAGAGATACATCTCTCCGTGTTCCTCACGGTGAATACGGTATCGTAGTTAACGTAGAAGAGTTCACCAGAGAAAACAGTGACGAGCTTTCTCCCGGCGTTAATAAGGTAGTACGCTGCTACATCGCTCAGAAGAGAAAGATTCAGGTCGGCGATAAGATGGCCGGTCGTCACGGTAACAAGGGTGTTGTTTCCCGCGTTCTTCCTCAGGAGGATATGCCCTTCCTTTCAGACGGTACTCCTCTTGACATCGTTCTTAACCCCCTCGGCGTTCCCTCTCGTATGAACATCGGTCAGGTTCTCGAGGTTCACCTCGGCTTCGCATGCCGTCAGCTCGGCTGGAAGATCATGACTCCCGTATTCGACGGTGCACACGAGGATGACATCAGAGAAGCACTCGAAATGGCTAATATCAGCACCACAGGTAAGTCTGTTCTTTATGACGGACGTACAGGTGACAAGTTCGATAACGAGGTTACCGTAGGTGTTATGTATTACCTTAAGCTGCATCACCTCGTTGACGATAAGATGCACGCCCGTTCCACAGGTCCCTACTCACTCGTTACTCAGCAGCCTCTCGGCGGTAAAGCTCAGTTCGGGGGTCAGCGTTTCGGTGAAATGGAAGTTTGGGCACTTGAAGCTTACGGTGCAGCTTACACTCTTCAGGAAATTCTTACTGTTAAGTCAGACGACGTTGTCGGTCGTGTAAAGACATACGAATCCATTGTTAACGGTGAAAACGTACCTCAGGCAGGCGTTCCCGAGTCCTTCAAGGTTCTCGTTAAGGAGCTTCAGAGCCTCGGTCTTGACGTTAAGGTTCTCGACGCTAACGATGAGGAAATCGACCTCAAACAGAACATCGACGGCGATGAAGGCGTTTCACTTCATAAGTACCGTGCTCCTTCATCAGACGAGCTTCGTGACGACGATAATGAAGACGATCTCGATCTCTCTGAGGATGATGAATTCGGCGACGATGATGAGCTTGATATGGATTCCGTTTTCGGTGAAGCCTTCGGTTCAGATGATGAGGATGAAGACTTCGATGTAAATGCATTCTTCAATGAAATGAATCCGACTATCAACGATGCAGGCTTCGGTGCAGGCTTTGTACCCGACGAAGACAATATGTAATTGACTTCCTTTGCTGTCCGGTAAAATTCAGCCGGGCAGCAGGGGACAGATATGACTGACATTAAATTTTAAATATACGGAAAGGGCTGGCTTAAATTATATATGGAAAATATTACCTTTGAATCAATTAAGATTGGTCTTGCTTCTCCCGAAAAAATCAGAGAATGGTCTTACGGTGAAGTAACTAAGCCTGAAACTATAAATTATCGTACACTCAAGCCCGAAAGTGACGGACTTTTCTGTGAAAAAATCTTCGGACCTCTCAAGGATTGGGAGTGTCACTGCGGAAGATATAAGAGAATCCGCCATAAGGGTAAGGTATGTGAACGCTGCCATGTTGAAATCACTAAGGCAAAGGTTCGCCGTGAACGTATGGGTCACATCGAACTTGCTACTCCTGTTTCACATATCTGGTACTTTAAGGGTATTCCCTCCAGAATGGGACTTATCCTCGACATCTCTCCCAGAGATCTGGAAAAAATCCTCTACTTTGCTTCTTATGTTGTTATCAATCCCGGTTCTGTACCCAGCGTAAAGAAGGGACAGGTTATCAACGATAAGCAGTATGACGATATCAAAGAATACTACTATGATGATGAAGAATTCAGAGTAGGTATGGGTGCTGAAGCTATCAAAGAGCTTTTACAGGAAATTGATATTGATGCACTCAATGATGAACTCCGCGAACAGCTTGCTACCGCCAGCGGTCAGAAAAAGGCAAGAATCCTTAAAAGACTCGAGGTTGTCGAGGCTTTCAAAGCATCAGGCAACAGACCTGAGTGGATGATTCTTGACGTTGTTCCCGTAATTCCTCCCGATATCCGTCCCATGGTTCAGCTTGACGGCGGACGCTTCGCCACAAGTGACCTCAACGACCTCTACCGTCGTGTAATCAACAGAAATAACCGTCTTAAGAAGCTTCTTGAGCTTGGCGCTCCCGCCATCATCATCAGAAATGAAAAGAGAATGCTCCAGGAAGCAGTTGACGCACTTATCGATAACGGCAGACGCGGCAGACCTGTTACAGGTCCTAACAACAGACCTCTTAAGTCTCTTTCAGATATGCTTAAGGGTAAGCAGGGACGTTTCCGTCAGAACCTTCTCGGTAAGCGTGTTGACTACTCAG